>JAITQL010000156.1 GCA_031288935.1 Tannerella sp. | reverse complement strand
TGAATGCGCTGCCGTTGGTTGAAGAAAAAGATTCCCGCGTGCATGTCCGCGGACATATTACGATATGAATCGGGATACGTTTGCCTTGCCGAATGTTTGTATCGGACGTATGAATTATGAATGGTTAACGACTGCCTCCGCATCTTGTTTCTTTTTTTTCTATCTTTGCCGCCATATTTATAATTACCAAACTAAAGAATTAATCATGGGAAAAGTATATTCTAAATTCCGTCCGATGACAAGCAATCTTTCTGCTTTTCGTTTCAGTTCGTTTGTGTCCGACCGTCTGCGTACAAAATACGGGGCGTTTCTTTTCATTGTTTCGCTGATGCTTTTCAACGTAAACTGCTCTAACGCCCAGTCGACGGGAAACGGCAAGGGCGAAGTAATCGTAATGAATAAAGCGGATTTCCTGTCAAAGATATATAATTATGAGAAAAATTCCTCCGAATGGGTGTATGAAGGCAAAAGACCGTGTATCATTGATTTTTATGCCGACTGGTGCGGCCCCTGTAAACGGGTTGCTCCCGTTATGAAGGAACTGGCTGCCGAATACAAGGGCCGGATTGACATTTACAAGATTGATGTGGACAGTGAACGGGAACTGGCGTCGGTTTTCGGCATCAACAGTATTCCGCTGATTCTGTTTGTTCCGCTCGAAGGCAAGCCGCAAGCTGCCGCGGGAGCCTTGCCCAAAGCGACCATCGTGGAACAAATCAAAGAGTTCCTGTTAGTCAGGGAATGATAAAAATGAAGTTTTATTGACTGCAAACCGGATGGACATGAAAAAGATTTTAGTAATCATGCTGTTACTTGCGCCAATAACAGCCAAATCCCAGGACAGGATAATCACGGGGAACGGAGAGGTGTTGAACGTCACAATTCTGCGGAATACGGAAGAACAGGTAGAGTTTGTGTATCCGGACGAAACGGCCGTGAACGAACTGAGCAAGTCTTCGATAAACAAAATCATCTTCAGCAGCGGAAGAGAAGAAATCTGCCGTTCGGATTTATCAGTCACGCCCGCTGCCGACGGTGCGGTTGAAAAACCGTACAGAAGGCATCAAATTTCCTTGCAGCTCGAATACGACTGGATTTCCGACTATCTTGAAGAGTCCACGATGCTTAGCGTCATGTATTCATACAAGTTCACCCGGCACTTCCAGATGGGGGTCGGGGTTGGAGTCGGAATCATGAATGAACGGGATGAATACGGGCAATACGGCGCTTTCCTGAGAACAAAGTACCGATTCCGCGCCAGACCCGCATCCGGGTATCTTGTGGCTGACTACGGATACAAAAGTACGTTTGGCTCCTACAATCCCCTTGGTACATACTATGAGTTTGCCCTTGGGTATGAATTTCCATTCAGGAATGGAGGCGGAATGTATTTCCAGCTGCCCGGGTTCAAAAATCAGGCATACGTTTCATATTCACACGACAACAGGTACAGCTATACGGATTCGGAAATTTCGTTTACAGCCACATTAGGTTTCCATTTTTAATGACAGCATGAACAGGGATTCCCGACAGGGAAAACGGAGAAAAGAACCCCGTTTCAAAATGTTTAATCAATGAATTGATGAACATTTGAACTCTGGCACGGCAACGGAGGCACGGAGAAAAACAAATCACCGTGCCTCCGTATTCCATTCATATTTCCGGCGTTTGTCTTGATTTTAATTCGTGTATAAACAATAGCTCTTTCGGAGGAGGGCGGAGGGGGAGGCGGATCATTGATAAAAAAGAAAGGATGGAAAAAATAATTCCCCATCCTCTCATTCACAATGAAACAATTAAACATCCAAATGCTTATTCATTCTTTTCCGCTTCGGCGGCGGCAGCTGCTTCAGCCGCACTTGCTTCGGCCGCTTTTTTAGCTGCTTCGGCGGCCAGAGCGGCTTTCTTCTGCGCTATCGCATCGGCCTTCGCCTTACTGGATTCTTTTTCTGCTTCCAAACGCGCTTTGTTTGCCGCCTTGACTGCCTCGCGGTCATGGTCTTTTACGGCTTGTAAAGACTGTTTCTTCTCTGTCTGCCATGCCTGAAACTTCGTTTCGGCGGCGGCTTCGTCAAATGCACCCTTCTTCACACCGTCCAATAAATGCTTTTTCAAGCATACCCCTTCGCGGGAAAGAAGCGTACGTGTTGTGTCAGTCGGCTGTGCGCCTACCTGTAACCAATGCAAAGCTCTCTCGAAGTTCAAATCTATTGTAGCAGGATTAGTGTTCGGATTATATGAACCTATCCTTTCAATAAACTTTCCATCCCGTGGAGCCCTGCTGTCTGCGACTATGATCTGATAAAAGGCGTAACCTTTCCGACCATGTCTTTGCAATCTGATTTTTGTTGCCATTTTGTTTGAATCGTTATAATATTTACATTAGCGGGGACAAAGGTAATAAAAAAGCTAAAACTACAGTACTGTCGACCCGGATTATTTTTTTATTTTGTTCGCCGATGCGTTTTATTGCGTAGATTTGCACCACGTAAAAGAAAAGAATATGAGGACATTTGTTTTATCCGGTATACTTTTGATGCTTGTGGCATGGGGATGCGCACATGCACAGACCTACGAGGAAATGATTGAAAAAAGCTATGATTACGTAGATAAAAACGACTTGCCGGCGGCTGAAGAATGTTTGAAGGCGGCGATGCGGCTGGAACCGGGCAATCGAAATAATTATGCGCTGCTCACCAATCTGGGGACGATTCAGCGCCGGCAGGGAAAATGGGACGATGCGCTTGTTTCCTATACGGCAGCGCTGAATCAGCAGCCAAAGAATGAATTGATTCTCTCGAATCGTGCCCAGCTGTATACCGAAATGAACGAAACGGAAAAGGCTTTGAACGACTATCAGGCAATACTCTCGATCAGTCCGGTCAATGAAGAGGTCTTGTTTCAGCGCGGTTTGCTTTATATCAGGACTGAAAATTTCATCCTGGCCGAGGCTGATTTTGAAAAGATCCTTGACATCAACAAAGAAACCGTCCAGGGGCGACTGGGTTATGCCATTCTGGAAAAAGCGCGAATGAATTATGATAACAGCGAAGTGATTTTTAATTACCTGATCGGTAAACGACCCGAGTATTGGCGGCTTTATGAGGAACGCGCCGAACTTTATTACCTGATGAATAAAAACGGACGGGCGATGGCCGACCTGAATAAAGTTTTTGCCGAAGTGGCCGAACCTTCTGCCGAGCTGTATTTCCTGCGCGGACGGGTCAAGCTGGCGCAATACGAGAAAGCCTCGGCCGCTATTGATTTCAAGAAAGCCTTGTCGATGGGTTACGACGCCAAAACCATCGAAACCTTGCTGAAGCAAACCTATTGAAATGTATAAAACGATGGATTTTACAATTTGGATACTGATTCTTCCGTTCTGCTCGTTTCTATGGCTGGGACTGGGCGGAAAGCATATGAAACCCCGCACGGCGGGTATTATCGGAACAACTGTTCTGGCGCTCGTGACCGGGCTGGCTTGTCTGGCGGCTGCGCGATACTTCGGCGGCGGACGGGATGCGGACGGGATTTTCCCGACGCTCTCACTCTTCAATTTCACCTGGTTGCCCTTCAACGAATCGCTGCATATCGACTTCGGTATCCTGCTCGACCCGATTTCGGTGATGATGCTCGTTGTCGTCTCTACCGTCTCGCTGACGGTTCACGTCTATTCGCTCGGTTACATGAAAGGGGAACGGGGTTTCCAGCGCTATTTCGCGTTTCTGTCGCTCTTTACCTTGTCGATGACGGGACTGGTCGTTGCGACCAATATTTTCCAGATGTACGTATTCTGGGAGCTGGTAGGCGTTTCGAGCTATCTGCTGATCGGTTTCTATTATCCCCGTGCAACGGCTGTGGCGGCGGCAAAGAAGGCCTTTGTCGTCACCCGTTTCGCCGATCTCGGTTTCCTGATCGGTATTTTGGTTTACGGATTTTATGCCGGCAGCTTTTCATTTACTCCGCAGACGGGGGCGCTGGCGGCGGCCGGGGCGATGATTCCCCTTGCACTGGGACTGATGTTTATCGGCGGCGCCGGCAAAAGCGCCGTGTTCCCGCTGCACATCTGGCTGCCCGACGCGATGGAAGGCCCGACGCCTGTCAGCGCACTGATTCATGCGGCGACGATGGTGATTTCGGGCGTGTACTTGCTTGCCAGGATGTTTCCCCTGTACATCGGCTATGCGCCCGAAATACTGCACTGGGCGGGTTATGCCGGTGCGTTTACGGCGTTCTTTGCCGCCGTCATTGCGTGCGTACAGACCGACATCAAACGGGTACTGGCTTTTTCCACCATCTCGCAAATCGGCTTTATGATTGTGGCGTTGGGCGTTTGTACCTCCGCCGACCCGCATACGGGCGGACTGGGTTACATGGCGTCGATGTTTCATCTCTTTACGCACGCCCTGTTCAAAGCCCTGCTTTTCCTCTGCGCCGGCGCCATCATCCATGCCGTCCATTCCAACGAAATGACGGCGATGGGCGGACTGCGGAAATACCTGCCCGTTACGCACCTCGCATTCCTGATCGCCTGTCTGGCCATTTCGGGCATTCCGCCGTTCAGCGGTTTCTTCTCGAAGGACGAGATTCTGGCGGCCTGCTTCCGCTTCAGTCCGGCGATGGGGATCGTTATGAGTTTGATCGCCGCCTTGACGGCGTTTTACATGTTCCGCCTGTACTATCGTATTTTCTGGTACAAGGCCTATGATGCCGGCGACGGACATCCGCTGCCGCACGAAGCGCCGCGCACGATGACCGTCCCGCTGTTGATTCTGGCCGGGTTGACGTGCGTGGCCGGGTTCATTCCCTTCGGACAATTCGTCAGCAGTAACGGCGAAGCTTACGCCATTCATCTGGATGCAACGGTGGCTGTCATCAGCCTGTCGGCGGCAGTGGGGGCGATTGCACTTTCCACGCTGGCGTATAAAACGGCCGGCGGCAGGCCGGTCATGCGGTTCAAAAGCCTGTACCGGGCAGCATACCACCGTTTCTATATCGACGAAGTCTACCGGTTTGTGACGCATAAAATCATCTTCGGATGTATTTCCACGCCGTTAGCCTGGTTCGACCGGCATGTGGTAGACGGTTTCATGAACCGGCTGGCAGGAACGGCGAACGCGACGAGCGTCCGTATCAAGGGTCTGCAAAGCGGAAACATACAGCAATACACCATCGTCTTCCTAAGCGGGGCGCTTGTTTTGGTTGTGATTTTATTACTGGTTTAAAAACGGAAACGCATGATGAACTTCTTGTCTTTATTCGTACTTGTCCCCCTGTTGATGATGCTGGGACTGTGGGGCGCCCGCGGGATAAAACAAATCCGCGCGGTGATGGTTGCGGGGGCGTCGGCTTTGCTGGCGCTGGCGGTGACGCTGGTTTTCCTGTACCTGCACCGGCGCGGCGGCGGCGATACGGCGGAAATGCTGTTTACGGCCGACCTGGTCTGGTACGCGCCGCTGCACATCCGTTACGCCGTCGGCGTGGACGGCGTATCGGTCGTCATGCTGCTGCTTTCGGCCATCATTGTCTTCACCGGTACGTTCGCGTCGTGGAAGATGCAGCCGCTCACCAAGGAGTTTTTCCTGTGGTTCTGCCTGCTGAGCGTGGGTGTCTTCGGCTTTTTCATTTCACTCGACCTGTTCACGCTGTTCCTGTTCTATGAAGTGGCGCTGATCCCGATGTATCTGCTGATCGGCGTCTGGGGCAGCGGCAGGAAGGAATATTCCGCCATGAAACTGACGTTGATGCTGATGGGAGGGTCTGCTTTTATACTGATGGGCATACTGGGTGTCTACTTCGGTACGGGTGCAACGACGATGCACCTGAACGAGCTTGCTCGGTTGCCGTTGCCCGTAGAGGTGCAGCGGGTCTTTTTCCCGCTCACGTTTATCGGCTTTGGCGTGCTGGGCGCCCTGTTTCCGTTTCATACATGGAGTCCTGACGGCCATGCCTCAGCGCCGACGGCCGTATCCATGCTGCACGCCGGGGTGCTGATGAAACTGGGGGGCTACGGCTGTTTCCGCATCGCCATCTATCTGATGCCCGAAGCCGCCCGCGAGCAGGCCTGGATATTCCTGATCCCGACGACGGTCGGCGTGGTCTACGGCGCCTTTTCGGCCTGCGTGCAGAAGGACTTGAAGTACATCAATGCCTATTCGTCGGTATCGCATTGCAGTCTGGTGCTGTTTGCCATCCTGATGATGACGCGGACGGCCGTCACCGGCGCTGTCTTGCAGATGCTTTCGCACGGACTGATGACGGCGCTTTTCTTTGCGCTGATCGGCATGATCTACAGCCGCACGCATACGCGCGACATCCGCGAAATGAGCGGACTGATGAAGATCATGCCCTTTCTGTCGGTCGGATACGTGATTGCCGGACTGGCAAACCTCGGACTGCCGGGCTTGAGCGGATTCGTGGCCGAGATGACGGTTTTCGTCGGCGCATTTGAGTGGAATGACGTCTTCCACCGCACCCTGACGGTCATCGCCACGACGTCCATCGTGATTACGGCCGTTTATATCCTGCGCCTGATCGGGAAAATCCTGTACGGCGAGGTGGAAAATCCGGCTCACCTGAAGTTGACGGACGCTACGTGGGACGAACGGCTGACGCTGGTATGCCTCATCGTCGCCATTGCAGGGATGGGGCTGGCGCCGTTCGGCATCAGTCGCATGGTAGGCGAAAGCGTGTGGACGGTTATTGCATTAAACTAAATACAAAGGAGAGAAAGAGAGATGGACTACAGTCAATTTTTATCAATGCGCCCGGAAATATCGCTTATGGCGGTAATGGTGATCCTGTTCCTGTATGATTTGTTCAGCGGAGAAAAGGGGCGCAGTTATTTTCACATGTGGGCGTGCGTTTTGATGACCGTCCATATTGCGCTCAACCTGATTCCCCCGCCGGAGCCTGCAAGCATTTTCGGCGGCATGTACCGCTGCGTCCCGATGATGAGCGTCGTCAAGACCATCCTCTCCTTCGGGACGCTGATCGTGATGATGCAGGCGGCGACGTGGCTCGGGCGCGAGGATACGCAGCACAAGCGCGGCGAGTTTTATGTCCTGACCCTGTCCACGCTGCTGGGGATGTTTTTCATGATCAGCGCCGGTCATTTCCTGACCTTCGTACTGGGGCTTGAACTGGCCTCCATCCCGATGGCCTGTCTGGTGGCGTTCGACAAGTACAAGCGTCACGCAGCCGAAGCCGGTGCGAAATACATCCTTTCGGCCATGTTCTCGTCGGGGCTGATGCTGTATGGTATTTCCTACATCTACGGAACAACGGGCACGCTTTACTTCGACGACGTGCCGGCCGGTCTGACCGGCAGCCCGCTGCAAGTCATGGCGCTGGTCTTCTTCTTCAGCGGACTGGCCTTCAAGATTTCGCTGGCGCCGTTTCATCTCTGGACGGCGGACGTGTACGAAGGAGCGCCGACGCCGGTGACGGCCTACCTGTCGGTCGTTTCCAAGATAGCCGCCGTGTTCACCCTGATGATGATCTTCCTCAAGGTCTTTGCGCCGATGATGCAGCTGTGGCAGGACATGCTCTGCTGGATCATCGTCGTCACCATCACGGTCGCCAACCTGTTTGCCATCCGCCAGCAGCACCTGAAACGCTTCTTTGCCTTCAGCAGCATCTCGCAGGCCGGATACCTGATGCTGGGGGTGATAGGCGCCGACAACGCCGGCCTCACCGCCCTCGTCTTCTATGCCCTCGTCTATCTGGCGGCAAACCTGGCCATCTTCGGCATCCTCACCGTGACGGAACAGCAGACGAACGGCAAAATGACCCTCTCCGACTACAACGGCTTCTACCGCACGAATCCCAGGCTGGCCTTCCTGATGATGATCTCCCTCTTTTCGCTGGCCGGCATACCGCCCTTCGCCGGCTTTTTCAGCAAGTTCTTCATCTTCATGGCCGCCTTTCGCGCCGGATTCGAGCTGCTGGTATTCATCGCACTGCTCAATACGGTCATTTCACTTTACTACTACCTCTTGCTCATCAAGGCCATGTACATTCAGCCCGCCGAACAGCCCATCGCCACCTTCCGAAGCGACCGCTACACGCAACTGAGCCTGATTCTCTGTACCGCCGGCGTGATCGCCTTCGGCCTCTTCGGTACGGTATACAACTGGATCAGCGGATTTAATTAAATTCAAAGATTTAAAGATTCAAAGATTCAAGCAGGCGCCATCCCCGTTCGACTATCGTACTGCCAATTATTTTGCATAGCATCGCAAAAAAAGTTTTAGCCGGTTTTGCTTGTCCGTTCAAAAAAACACTCTATATTTGCAGCCGAATTAATTATTGAATGGAAATGTTTTCAGTAAATACATATTGGTGGTGGCGCATGCAATTTATACATTGTGAGTAACACGTCGTGCGTATTTATCTGAAAAGTGATGAAAAAAGGCCTGTCATACTCACGACAGACCTTTTTTTGTTTCATGGAGATTCGAAGATTTAAATAACAGGAAACGCTAATTGGCATATATGAAAACTTATCAAGTAGACGAAAATGGATATTACGGAAAATTCGGCGGGGCGTATGTCCCGGAGATTCTGCACCGGTGCGTGAGCGACCTGCAAAAGACGTATCTCGGCGTGCTCGACAGCGATTCGTTCAAGCGGGAATTTCACCGCCTGCTGCGCGATTATGCCGGCAGACCCTCGCCCCTGTATCTGGCGAAGCGGCTGAGCGAACAGTATCATTGCCGCATCTACCTCAAGCGCGAAGACTTGAACCATACCGGTGCACACAAGATCAACAACACCGTCGGACAGATCCTGCTGGCGCAGCGGATGGGCAAGCAGCGCATCATCGCCGAAACGGGCGCCGGACAGCACGGCGTGGCGACGGCTACGGTCTGCGCCCTGATGAACATGCCCTGCGTGGTGTACATGGGGAAAACGGACGTGGAGCGTCAGCAGCCGAACGTACAGAAGATGCGGATGCTGGGCGCCGAGGTCGTGCCGGTCACCTCCGGCAACATGACGCTCAAAGATGCCACCAACGAGGCCATCCGCGACTGGTGCTGCCATCCCTCGGACACGTTCTACATCATCGGATCGACGGTCGGGCCGCATCCCTACCCCGATCTGGTGGCACGCCTGCAATCCGTCATCAGCGAAGAAATTAAATGGCAGCTGGCTGAAAAGGAAGGACGCGACTATCCCGACTGCCTGATTGCCTGCGTGGGCGGAGGCAGCAACGCAGCCGGCACGGTTTACCATTACCTGGACGACGGGCGTGTGAAAATCATCCTGGCCGAAGCCGGTGGCCAGGGCGTCCATTCGGGCAGGAGCGCCGCCACCATTCAACTGGGAAAACTCGGTATCATTCACGGCGCACGCACGCTGGTGATGCAAGACGAAGACGGACAGATCGAAGAACCCTACTCGATTTCCGCCGGACTGGACTATCCGGGTATCGGGCCGATACATGCGTATCTGGCCGACGAACAGCGGGCGACCGTGCTGCCTGTCGATGACGGCGAGGCATTGCAGGCCGCCTTTGAACTGACAAAGCTGGAAGGTATTATTCCGGCGCTGGAAAGTGCGCATGCCCTGGGCATATTGAAAAAGCAGCCGTTTCGACCGTCGGACATTGTTGTCCTGACCGTTTCGGGACGGGGCGACAAGGACATGGATACCTATATCAAACACTTTCAAACGTGCAATCACAATTCTTGATTCTTAATTCTCAATTCAAACGTATGAGTTACAAATTTACAACTGCAAGCAAGCAACTGCTGAGCGACCTGCATACGCCGGTCAGCCTGTACCTGAAGTTACGCGACATCTATCCCGAATCGGCGCTGCTGGAAAGTTCCGACTTCCACGGCGACGAGAACAGCCTGTCGTTCATTACGCTTTGCCCTTTGGCGCGAATCGGCATCAACCGTGCGGAAGCCACGTCGGTTTATCCCGACGGCACGGCAGTGCATCGACCTTTGTCTGCCGACTTTTCCGTAGCAGACGCCCTGAACGTCTTCCTGAGCGCTTTTGACGTGGAAGGAGAAGGAAACGCCTTCTGCGGCCTGTTCGGTTACACGGCCTTCGACGCCGTACGCTATTTCGAGAATATCCCCGTAATGGAAATTCATCACCGGGAAAACGACGCGCCGGACATGCTGTATCTCCTGTATAAGTATTACCTCGTGTTCGACCATTTCAAAAACGAACTGACGGTGATCGAGCTTTTGCAGGAAGGCGAAGCCGATCATCTGGCAGAGATGGAAACGCTGATCGAAAACCGGAACTTTGCGTCGTACAACTTCCACACCGTCGGACAGCGCACGTCGACCGTTACCGACGACGAATACAAGGCGACGGTACGCGAAGGCATCCGCCACTGTCAGCGCGGCGACGTGTTCCAGATTGTGCTGAGCCGCCGTTTCGAGCAGGCTTTTCAGGGCGACGACTTCAAGGTCTACCGCACTCTGAGGAGTATCAATCCATCGCCCTATCTGTTTTACTTCGACTTTGGGGGATTCCGTATTTTCGGCTCGTCGCCCGAAACGCACTGCAAAGTGACAAAGAGACACGCCAGCATCGACCCGATAGCCGGGACAACGTTCCGCTCCGGCAACGAGACGCTGGACAAGCAGCGCACCGAACTGCTTCTGGCCGATCCAAAGGAGAATGCCGAACATGTCATGCTGGTGGATCTGGCACGGAACGACCTGAGCCGCAACGCGCACAATGTACAGGTCGATTTCTACAAGGAGGTGCAGTATTACAGCCACGTGATCCACCTGGTCTCGCGCGTGAGCGGCGAAATCAATGCCGGCAGCAACGCCGTGCAGACCTACATCGACACCTTCCCTGCCGGCACGCTCAGCGGCGCGCCCAAAGTGCGGGCGATGGAGCTGATTACCGGACTGGAAAAGCAAAACCGCGGCGCATACGGCGGCTGCATCGGTTTCATCGGACTGAACGGCGACCTGAATCAGGCCATCACGATACGCACATTCGTGAGCCGCGGCAATGTCCTCTACTATCAGGCGGGCGCAGGGATTGTGGCGCTCAGCAACGAGGAACGCGAGTTGCAGGAAGTAAACAACAAGCTGGGAGCGCTGGACAAAGCCATTCGCCAGGCGGAAACATTAATTCATTAAGCCATGAAAATACTGCTGTTTGACAATTACGATTCCTTCACCTACAACCTGCGGCATGTCCTGCTGGAGCTGGGTGCAGAGGTAGAAGTACACCGGAACGACCGGATTTCGCTGGATGCCGTGGCGGCGTTCGACAAGATCGTCCTCTCGCCCGGCCCGGGCATCCCGTCGGAAGCCGGACTGCTGCTGCCGCTGATTGAACGTTACGCGCCGACGAAAAGCATCCTCGGCGTATGCCTCGGCGAACAGGCCATCGGCGAAGTCTTCGGCGCAAAGCTGCTGAACCTGACGCACGTCTTCCACGGGATTTGTTCGGATATCCGCATTACGGTAAAAGACCCGCTGTTTGCCGGCCTGGAACCCGGCTTCCGCGCCGGACGCTATCATTCGTGGGTCGTATCGAAAGAGAACTTCCCCGCATGTCTGGAAGTGACGGCCGTCGATGCCGCGGAAGGCCGGATCATGGCGCTTCGCCACCGTACGTACGACGTGCGCGGCGTGCAGTTTCATCCCGAATCCGTCCTCACGCCCAAGGGCAAAACCATATTGCACAACTGGCTTGTGCAATAATTCACCTATAAACTGTCAAAAACAAAAAGAATCATGAAACAGATATTGTATCGTTTATTTGAACACCAGTATTTAGACCGGAACGAAGCGCGCACCCTGTTGCAGCGCATTGCATCCGGCACATGCAACGAAGCGCAGATCGCCAGTCTGATCACGGTTTTCCTGATGCGCAACATCTCCGTCGAAGAGCTGACCGGTTTCCGCGAAGCCCTGCTGGAAATGAGCCTTCCGGTCGATTTGTCCGCCTACCCCTTCATCGACATCGTAGGGACGGGCGGCGACGGGAAAAACACGTTCAACATCAGCACGTCGGCCTGTTTTGTACTGGCCGGCGCCGGCTATCACGTGGTAAAGCACGGCAACTACGGCGCCTCGTCGGTGAGCGGCGCCAGCAACGTCATGGAGCAGCACGGCGTGAAGTTCACGACGGACATCGACAAGCTGCGCGCCTCGCTGGACACCTGTCGCATCGCCTACCTGCACGCACCGCTGTTCAATCCGGCGCTGAAAGCCGTTGCACCCGTGCGCAAAAACCTCGCCGTGCGCAGTTTCTTCAACATCCTCGGCCCGTTAGTCAACCCGGCCATCCCGCAATACCAGTTGCTGGGCGTATACAACCTGCCGCTGGCACGGCTCTACACGTATGCGTATCAGGCAAGCGGGATCCGTTTCGGCGTCGTGCACAGTCTGGACGGCTACGACGAGATTTCGCTCACGGGCGAGTTCAAAGTCACCATGCCGGAAAAGGAGAAAATCTACACGCCGGAGGCAATCGGCTTTCAGCGCGTGCAGGAAGCCGATCTGTTCGGAGGCGACACGCCTGCCGATGCCGCCCGCATCTTCTCCGCCGTGCTGCACAACACGGCCACCGACGCACAACGCAACTGCGTCGTTGCCAACGCCGCCTTTGCCATACAGGTGCTCTGTCCCGACAAGACGCTCGAAGCCTGCATCGACGAGGCGCGCGAATCGCTGGCCTCCGGACGGGCGCTGGACGTGTTTAAACGGTTTGTGGAGATCAACGGGTAAGGGATGTAGATTCAAAATCCCTGTCATGCGTGTCGCCGGGCGGGAAGTTTAGCAAAATCATCGCCTTGTGTCTGTTACAGGGGTAGAAAGACGGAAGGAGTTTTTCCTTTCATGTTTTCTACCTCTTTTTTTGTTCCGTCTCGCTGTGAAATGAGTTGCGCAGAAAAATCAAGCCAAAATGCCTAACCTGGACAAGCCAGAAGAGTTTTCTATGTTGATAATCCGTCTGAAAGCCTCTGTGTTTCTCTGTGCCTGCTCTGTGTAATAAATGTTTAGTTACACAGAGAGACACAGAGCAGGCACAGAGAAACACAGAGACTGTACATTTAAAATCACCTCTCATTTTTTTAATATTCTTGCTCGAAATACACGAATATTTTCCGGTAGATACTAACGGGTATGAACGGCTTGTTCCGGGGAACGGGATGACAGTATGGGGAAACCGGCCAGTGGACAATTCGGGGTCAAGTATACCGGAAATAGAAATCAGTACGCCGGGAATGGCATTGGGTTCATCGGGAATGGAATCAGGTATACCGAAATAGAAATCCGGTACACCGGGAAGGAAATCCGGTACACCGGAAAGGAAATCCGGTACACCGGAATTGAAATCCGGTACACCGGAATTGAAATCCGGTACACCGGAAAGGAAATCCGGTACACCGGAAAGGAAATCCGGTACACCGAAATAGAAATCCGGTACACTGAAATAGAAATCCGGTACACTGAAAATAGAAATCGGTACACCGGAAATGCAATCCGGTGCACCGAAAACCGTCCCCGGCATACTGAAAATAAAATCGGGTATACGCGGTTGTTCCTGCGTCTTCTCCGGTTTCAAACCGCTATTCGGCGATTCCGTAGAGGCGTTCGCGCAGTTCGGCGATGGAGGGGTTTCAGCTTGCCGAAATCAATGTCGACGGTATGCGTGCAGACGGCGTCCAGGAAATGGCGGTCGTGGCTGACGACGAGGACGGTCTGTTCGTAGTTGGAAAGGTAATTTTCGAGCCAGGAGACGGTATCGAGGTCGAGGTCGTTCGTCGGCTCGTCCAGCAGCAGGTTGTCCGG
>JAITQL010000155.1 GCA_031288935.1 Tannerella sp. | reverse complement strand
TATTCAATCGCGATGCATATTCTGCCGGACGTTTCAATGATTGATAGTTAGCCGACAATAACGATTTAAACTGGGCGGTAATCGTTGCCGGATGATTGTTTATCGAAACAGGGAAACCTTTCTGATATATTTCCGCAATCATGCCGATATAGGATAAAAGCAGGGTGTGAACAATATTTTGTCCGACAGGTTGCTGTCCGGAGTTTAGTCTTCTGTTTATAATCGAAATGCACTGTTTCAAGTCGTTTATTTCAATATCCGTCAGTTTTATCTTGCTTTTCACAAAAGAGCCTTTTTCAAATACTTCCTTGTATTCGTCTTTCACAAGCATACTGTCCGTCATCAAAAACCAACCGCAAACATTCATATAATCGTTGCCAACAGGAGGAGCATGGACTTGCCCCGGCAAAATACAGAGAACCGTACCTCCCGCCATTTCATATTCTTCAAAATCAATCAAAAATTTACCCTGCCCTTTTTCCATGAAAAGGAATATATAGTAATCGTGCCTGTGCGCATAATGAATCGCCGGCAGTTGTTCGTTTTCCGAAACACCCCGCAGAGAAACTATTGCGCCATGAAATGTTTCCGATATTTTATAGGTAGGAATTTTATTCATCTCCGGAAGAGGCAGCCCGTCAGCGAAGTTCATAACGGCCGGTCTTCCAGTGATACACCAGCGGACCGGTTTTCAGAAACGGTTCCACTTTCCCGCGCTCTTCCGCGTTCAGATACTCCGGCGTCACATACTCTGCCGTCAACGCAGTGTCTTCGGGATGCAAGCGGTAGCGTATCAGTTCCATATCCAGGCACACGAGCGCTTCCGCACAAGCCGCGTCCTGCGGATCGGCATCGTCCCGGATAAACCGGTCGGCCGTTGCGGGAGACCAGATGGCGGAAGCATCCAGCTCCGACCAGTCCGTTGTATAAAAGGCCACGCGGCTGTCGGCCACCGGAGCGCCGACGGTCGTGACGACGCAGATGACGGTGGTATGATTAATCAGCGGCAGGAGTTTCATTTCCACCATACTCCGTTCGGACGACTGCAACAGCAGGTAATCCGGCGTCAGCGCCATCAGGGTCGAACGGCCTTTCATCGTATTGTCCAGCGTCGCCGGTTTGCCGGCACGGTACAGTTCTACCAAATCCTTCCGCCACGCATCCTCCAGCTGAAGGATGTATTCGTTGGGCATACCGGTGAAAAACGACGCCATGTCCTGCGCATTGGCTACCGGCAGCGCCAGGACATATAACATAAGCAAGCATAAATATCTCATACAGTTAAACAGTTTTGAATCGTACAATCCTTTTTATTTTGTCCCCAAATATAGAAAAATCATTCCTGATAATACCAGCAACAAGTCGAAAGCCTTGTTCTTTAAGTTTTTTTCATGAAAGAACACCGCGCCGGCCATAAACGTGACCAGTACGTTGCTGCGCCGGATCATGGAAACGATGGAAATCATCGAATCGGGTTTGTTCAGCGCATAAAAGTAAATCCAGTCCGCCACCGCCAGAAAAAGGGAAATGCAGACAATGCTCCACTTCCACTCGAACGGCGTCGTGCGGCGGCGGTGCGGATACCACAGCCACCGCAGTATGGCGGCCATGATCAGGAGCTGATAGATGTTGAACCAGACCTGCACCGTCATCACGTCGAGCGACTGCATCAGGCGCTTGTCGTACAGTCCGCTCAACGCCCCCAGGATCATGGACAGCACGGCGTAGACAATCCATTTGTTGTGCGCAAACCGGATCCCCTCCTTCTTCCCCGAAGTCGACAGGAGGAAAAGGGACAGCACGGCCAGCCCCGCGCCGATCCACTGATACGGGTTCAGCCGTTCGGCGAAAATCACCAGGGCGCCCAGCAGCGTGATCACCGGCTGCGACGCCTTGATGGGGCCGGTGAGGGTCAGCGGCAGGTGCTTGACCGAAAAATAACCGGAAATCCATGACCCCAGCACAATGACCGACTTGAGGAAGACCTGCCCGTGCGTTTGCAGCGACACGACCGGCACGTACGCGAGGCTCCCGTCCAGCCAGTCCGTGGCGCGGGACAGCACAATGAACGGAACGAAGATCAGACTTGACAGCAGCGTATTGAGAAACAATACCGGCAATACGGCGTTTCCGTCCAGCGCATGTTTCTTGCTGACTTCATAACATCCCAGCAGAAAAGCCGATACAAAAGCAAGCGTTACCCACATGTCATTTCATTCAAAAGATCGGGGATGGCAGGAAGACGGAATCGGGATAGGCGACATCCGTCAGCGAAAGACCTTTTCCCGGCGCCGAATCGCCCGCCAGGCTGCGGTTTCTGGCCTCGATCACCTGCCGGAAATCCGCCACCGTCCGTTTGCCGCGTCCCACTTCAAAGAGCGTGCCGACGATCGCGCGCACCATGTTGCGCAGGAAACGGTCGGCGCGGACGGTGAACACCCACCGTGCCCCGTCAGGCTCCCATCCGGCCTGATAAATCCGGCAGATATGCGTCCGGACATCGGTATGCAACTTGCTGAAACTCGTAAAATCCATCGTCCCGACCAGTACGCGGCACGCTTCGTTCATGCGCACGAAATCCAGTCCGTCCAGCGACATGCGGAGCACCCATTCCCGTTCAAAGGGATTTTTCCGGCCGGCAATCACGTACTGATACGTGCGCGACAGGGCGTCGAAGCGGGCATGCGCATCTGCCCTGACCGGCACGATCCGCTCTATCGCAATGTCCTTCGGCAGCAGGCGGTTCAGCTTCTCCGCGAGCACGGACAGCTTCACTACCGGCTCCGCGCAGTCGAAATGGGCAACCATCCGCCGGGCATGTACGCCGGCGTCGGTACGTCCGGCGCCCGTCAGCGGTGTCGGCGTGCGCAGCAGCGTCGCCAGCGCCGTCTCAAGACATTGCTGTATACTGGGGCCGTTGAGCTGTTTCTGCCATCCGCAGTAATGCGTCCCGTTATAGGCCAAATACATGAAATACCGGTGCATTCTATCTACATTGATTTCAATTTCTCTCATCAGGGGGGCAAAGATACGCTTTTTTCCATCCGCGAAGGGAAAAAGTTCAATGCTCAAACAGGGCAAACGCACCTGCCGTTCGGACAAATGTTAAATCCATCCGCACGGATGAATCTTTCATCCTCGCGGATAAACTACCCATCCGCACGGATGAACTTTCCATCCGCACGGATGAATCTTCCATCCGCACGGATGAACTTCCCATCCTCGCGGATAAACTTCCCATCCGCACGGATGAGCTTTCCGTCCGCACGGATGAACTTTCCATCCTCGCGGATGAATCTTCCATCCTCGCGGATGAACTTCCCATCCTCACGGATGAGCTTTCCATCCTCACGGATGAGTTTTCCATCCTCACGGATGAGCTTCCCATCCTCGCGGATGAATCTTCCGTCCGGGCAGCGTAAACGCATCTTCATTCGGAGCGCGGAACGGCTCTCAATGAGGGGAAACAGAGCCGGGCAGCAGGCAGGGAGATTGCATAAACCGGGATGCGTTTACCCTGCGCGGGGAGGAACATTATTTTCTTTTTCACGTGAAAAGTCATAACTTTGCGGCGCTAAATTAGAAGATATGAAGACGAATCTGAGTTCAAAAATCACGCTGACGAACATACCGAAACGGTTTTATCAGCCTGAAAATGCGTATGAACATTCCGTCCTTGCGCGTTTTGAAAAAATACCGGTATTTATTTACAGTCAAGTAGAAGAAGGTTCCCTGGCCGTGGCGCGGGAGATTGCGAAGCAGATTCGCGACCGGCAGACGGCGTCGAAACCCTATGTGCTGGCGCTGTCCGGCGGGCGTTCGCTGCGAGGCGTGTTCAACGAATGGATACGGATGTACCGCGAGGAGGCGCTGAGTTTCAAAAACGTGACCGTCTTCCTGATCTACGAATTTTATCCGCTCACAACGGCCGACACCGGCAGTCTGGCGCGCCTGAAGGCGGACTTCCTGAACCGGGTAGACATCGACCCGGCGCATGTGCATTCGCCGGACGGGTTCATGAGCGAAGAGTCCCTCTACGACTTTTGCAGCGGATATGACAGGCAGATTGAAGAAGCCGGCGGTATCGACTGCCTGATTTCGGGCATCGGTCATTCCGGCTCCGTCGGATTCAACGGCCCGGGGTCGGCCATCAGTTCGCGCACCCACCTGGTGATGCTCGACAACAAGTCGCGCAAGAAAGCCGCCCGGTCGTTCAACCAGGTGCCGTCCGGCACCGTTGCCATGGGTCTGGCCACGATCCTGGGTGCAAGGAACATCCGGCTGCTGGCCTGGGGAGAAGGGAAATCGTCCGACGTCCGCCGCCTGGCAGAAGACGGGCTGAACGGCTCCTTGCCCGCCGCCAGCCTGCACAGTCACAGCCATGCGAAAGTCATCATCGACCTGCAGGCTGCCTGCGAACTGACCCGCATCAGTCACCCCTGGCTCGTCTCCACCCATTGCGAATGGGACAACAAGCTGATCCGCCGGGCGATCGTCTGGCTCTGCCGCCTGACCGGCAAACCCATCCTGAAGCTGACGAACAAGGACTACATCGAGCACGAACTGGGCGAACTGATTACGCTCTACGGTTCGGCCTACAATGTAAACATTAAAATATTCAACGACATTCAACACACGATTTCGGGCTGGCCGGGCGGCAAACCGAATGCCGACGACGCCAACCGCCCGGAACGCGCCACGCCCTTTCCGAAAAAAGTCATCGTCTTCAGTCCGCATCCCGACGACGACGTGATTTCGATGGGCGGCACCTTCCGCCGGCTCTGCGACCAGCGTCACGAGGTGCACGTAGCCTATCAGACCTCCGGCAACATTGCCGTCAGCGACGAGGACGTCATCCGCTATTGCGAATACCTGCGCGACGTCTGTTCCAGATACACGGCGGATGAAACCGTCCGCCGCAAGGCCGAAGAAATCATCCGCTTCCTGCGTTACGGCAAGAAGACCGGCGAGCCGGAACAGCCGGACGTCCTCTTCATGAAGGGAACGATCCGCCGCGAAGAAGCGCGCACCGCCTGCCGCTTTTCGGGCGTAAGGGACGAAAACGTTCATTTCCTCGATCTGCCCTTCTACGAAACGGGCGTCATCAAGAAAAACGACCTGAGCGAAGCGGACATCGACATCATCCGCAAACTGCTGACGGACATCCGGCCGGATCAGATGTTCGTGGCCGGCGACCTGGCCGATCCGCACGGGACGCACAAGGTCTGTCTGGACGCCGTGCTGGCGGCCGTCGACGACCTGAAGGACGAGGCCTGGATGAAGAACTGCCGCATATGGATGTACCGCGGCGCATGGGCGGAGTGGGAAATGGATCACATCGAGATGGCCGTACCCATCAGTCCGGAAGAGCTTCGTTTCAAGCGGAACGCCATCCTGAAACACCAGTCGCAGGCCGAAAGCGCCCCGTTCATGGGCGACGACGAACGGCTGTTCTGGCAACGCGCCGAAGACCGCAACCGCGCCACGGCCGAACTGTATCAGCAACTCGGCCTGGCCTCCTACGAAGCCATCGAAGCCTTTGTCCAATACATCCCGATAAGGGATTAAACCGTCCGGAATCACGTGTTGAAGTTTATCAGGGAATGGACGCTTCCCGTCGCCATGACGCTTGGGGCGCTGACTCATGCGTGGATGTGGCATCTCTCGTTTCTGACGCCGTACCTCATCTTTTTGATGCTGTTGATTACGTTCTGCAAGATGTCGTGGAAGGAGATCCGCTTTCATCGCGCTCACGTCTGGCTGCTGCTGATTCAGCTGGCAGGAAACGTACTGGCCTACGTATTGATCCGTCCCTTCAACGAAGTCGTGGCACAGGGCGCGAGGCTTTGTATCCTGGCGCCTACGGCCACGGCAGCGGCGGTGATTACCGGCATGTTGGGCGGGAACGTAGGGTTCCTGACGGCCTACCTCCTGTTTTGCAACGTGGCCGTGGCCGTGATGGCGCCCGTGGAGTTCACGATGATCGGCGTGCACGGAGAGTTGCCTTTCCTGCAATCCGTCTGGCAAATCTGCGGCAAGGTCTTTCCGATACTCATCCTGCCGCTGCTCGTTGCGTTCGCGTTCCGGCGGTGGGCGCCGAAGGTGCACGGGATGCTGCTGAGCGTGCCCAAACTGACGTACTACCTCTGGGCGGTCGCGCTGACGATTGTGACGGGAATCACCGCGCATGACATGCTCAACCGCGAGTCGGCGAATCTGCGGACAGGTCTCGGACTGGCAGCCGTCTCGCTGGTGATTTGCGGTTTGCAGTTTCTCGTCGGCCGCCGCATTGGCCGTCATTACGGCGATCCCGTTTCGTCGGGACAGGGACTGGGACAGAAAAACACCATCCTCGCGCTCTGGATGGCGCAAACGTATCTGCATCCGCTGACCGCCATTGCTCCGGCGATGTACATCCTCTGGCAAAACATCATCAATTCCTGGCAGCTCTGGCTGCAAAACAGAAAAATAAGGAAGGGATGAGAGTGCAGGAATGCAAAATTCAGGATGCAAGGATTCGTCGCGCCCTGAAAAATTGACAGGTTATTTCAGCCGGCGATTGACGGTTTCGATGCAGTCGAGTATGGCTTCGCGCCCTTCGCGTTTCTCGGCCGAAGAGGTCAGTATCGGCGGAAGCTCTTCCCACTGCTCTAACATCTTCCCGGAATAGGTGCGGATATGCTCCGCCAGCCGCTGTTTGCCGATCTTGTCCGTTTTGGTGAACACGATGGTAAAGGGGATGCCGTTCTCGCCCAGCCATTCCATAAATTCCAGGTCGATCTGCTGCGGTGCGTGCCGGCAGTCGATCAGGACAAAGAGGTTGACAAGCGTGTCGCGTTCAAGGATGTAATCCTCGATCATGCGACGGATGTTTTCGCGTCCGGTCTTTCCGCGCCGCGCATATCCGTAACCGGGAAGGTCGACCAGAAACCAGTCGTCGTCAATGAGAAAGTGATTGATCAGTTGCGTCTTTCCGGGCGTTTGCGAGGTCTTGGCCAACTGCTTTTGTCCGGTCAGCATGTTGATCAGGGACGATTTCCCGACGTTCGACCGGCCGATGAAGGCGTATTCCGGCCGGTTACCCTCCGGGCATTTCCGCACATCCGCGTTGCTGACGACAAATTCCGCTTTTTTTATTTCCATTTTCAGTGTTGTATTGTATCCTTGTTTTTTAAAACGCTTGAACGGAACCAAAGGCCTGCAAAGGTAAGCGCGCCGTTCAGCATCAGTATTTCGTATCCGAACTTGTAGCCGGCGCATTTGAAAACGCCGTAATCCAGGGCATAGCAAATCAGCGGCGCGGCGATGCAGACATAGGGCACCTGCGCGTTTCGCGGCTTCCGGCCGGTAAACAGCCCGAAGGCAAACAGCCCCAGCAGGGGGCCGTAGGTGTAGGAGGCGATCATGTAAATGGCATCAATCAGGCTCCGGCTGTTCACCATCCTGAAGAGAATGATGACCAGCATGAAGACTGCCGACATGAGCACGTGTACGCGCATCCGCGTCTGTCTGGCTTTGGGCGCCGCGTCTTTTTCAATGCCGAGAATATCCACGCAAAACGAGGTCGTGAGCGCCGTCAGGGCGGAGTCGGCGCTGCTGAACGCGGCGGCGATGATGCCGATCGTAAAAAAGAGCAGCGTGACAGAACCCAGCAGGCCGGAGGTGCAGAAGAAGGGCAGCAGTTCGTCGCCGGCAGCGGGCAGCGCGATTTGCTGCTGCGAAGCCAGCGCCAGCAGCAAAATGCCCAGGCAGAGAAACAGAAAATTGATCGGGATAAAGGCCGTACCGTACGTATACATGTTGCGCTGGGCGTCTTTCAGGTTGCGACAGGAGAGGTTTTTCTGCATCATGTCCTGGTCCAAACCCGTCATGACGACGGGAATGAAGACGCCGCTCAGGAACTGTTTGACGAAATGCTGCGTGCTGCCCCAGTCCTTAAATTCAAACAGGCGGAAATGCTCGCTGTCCGCAATCAGCTGCATCATGCCGGTCATGTCCAGATTCATCCGCTCTTTCACCTGCCAGATAATCCCGACCAGCATGGCCACCAGGCAAACCGCCTGCAGCGTATCCGTCCAGATAATCGTTTTGATGCCGCCCCGGAACGTGTAAAGCCAAACCAGAAAAACGCTGATGAAGGCCGTCACTACAAACGGGATGTGCCACTGGTCGAACACGCCGGTTTGCAGAATCCAGACGACCAGGTAGAGGCGGGCGGCGGCGCCGACGAGTTTCGACAAAAGGAAGAAGCAGGCGCCCGTGCGATAGCCGCGCCGTCCGATCCGTCCGTCCAGATAGGAATAAATGGAGGTGAGTTTCAGTTTGTAGTAGAGCGGAAGCAGGATGCGGGCAATCAGGGCGTATCCGAAAAAGAATCCGAAAATCAACTGCATGTACGACATGTCTGTCTGGCGAACCAGCCCCGGAACGGAGATAAACGTCACGCCGGAGAGCGATGTCCCGATCATCCCGATGGATACGATATACCACGGAGAGCGTTTGTTTCCCAAAAAGAACGCGGCATTATTCGAGTTTTTCCTTCCCGTAATCCACGCAGTCAGAAGCAACAGCCCGAAATAAGCCGCTATGATAACCAGTACGCTTCCATTTTCCATATTACATGTCTGTCGTTCTAAAATTAAACACACGCGGAGGCTGTCCGTTTCTTCGGAACAGCCTCCTGTTTTTTCCTTACTGCAAAACGGTTATTTTCACCGGTGCGGCCAGCCGTTCGCCCTCCGCCCCGATCAGGTCGAAGAAGGGCTGCGACTGCGTGAAACGGCTGTCCTGCAATTCCCAGGCCGCGTATGCGTTGAACCGTATCTTGCCGTCTGCGCCCGGTTTCAGCTTGACACACCACGTTTTGATAATGCCCGTGCCCGTATCCGGCGTGTCAAAAAGCTCCACTGCATTCTCCCGCGGAAGAATCAGCGCCATGCCCATGTACCACTCTTTGTCGTAGCTCTGCCTGTCGTGAGTCATCATAAGGGTGTAGCGGTCGCTCACGTTCCTTTCCACCGGCTCGCGGTCGTTGAAGCTGCGGACAATGCCCGTCACCAGCGTGTCGCCGGCAGGCAGCGCGCCGGTTTCAATCACGTTTTCATATCCGTACTTGCCTGCCCAGATCGTCGTCGTTTCGGTGACGTCCACTTTCCGGTCACGCACTTCCCATCCCTGAAACCGCATCCGGAAGATGGAGCGTACGGGGCCTTCCACAACCAGGTTGTAATACGTGGAATCAATGATGTCCGTACGGTCTTCCTGCAACACGCCGGAGCGAATCAGCGAATCCTGCGACAACATGGCCAGGGCGCCCAGTCCAAATGAATTGGCCGCGCTCATGATGTCGCGTCCCCAGTCGGCCAGCACGTGATACGTATCGCCCGGATGCCCGCTGGCCTGAATACCGACCGTATCCAGCACCATGTCCGGCACCCGTTTTCCGAATACGTCGCGGCAGTTACGCCCGTCGTAGTAGTGCCGGAATCCCATTTTGTCGTTTTCCCATGCCACGCCGTCCATCTGGTAAGGATAGCCCTTTCCGCGGGGCAGGTCGTACTTCCCGTGCACATCGGCCGTCAGCGGAACGATTTTTCCGGGCGAAGTCATTTTCCCGTACCTGACGCTTGTACGTTCCTTGAAAACGGGGTAGCTGTCCCTGTTGACCCACGCGACTTTCAAGTCTTTCGTCTGACCGGCTTTCAGCGTATACACGAATGCGAGTTCGTCCCACCGGCCGTCGCCGTCCAGATCGTCGGCCTGCGAAGGGACATACGTGCCGTCCGCATCTGCAACGACCGGCAGCCATTCGCCTCCGGGGGATTTCAACTGAAGAGATGTCAGGACGAACGCTTCGTCCGGACGTTCCATCGCCAACGGATTCTCAAGCCGGAGGACGGTTTCGGGCCGATTGCATGAGCAAAGAGCCGCCATACACGATATTATCACATAATTTCTCATATACATTATATATTTAGTTAGACTGTTCCATCCCTGTGCAGGTACACTAAAACGACTGTCCGTGACAATCCGTGGACAGTCGTAACAATTCTCATAAACTCTGCTATAAAACGGGCTAAAGGTAGGAATAATTCATCTGACTGTCAAAAAGTTTTTTTAAGGCTACAGCTTTTTTTGAGGCGCTCTGTTTTTCCGGGTGATTGTGCGGGGATACTGAAATCCGAAGGGAACGGGAAGAAAAAGACCGGAACGTCAGCCTGCAGATTCGCTGTTTTCAATTGTCCGAACCGTGATTTGCAAGATTAAAGGATTGGCTGGATGGTAATCATCCAGCGAATCCTCTCTGTCTGAACCTTGATTTGCCTGATTAAAGGATTGTCAGGATTTATTCATCAAGCAAATCCTTTCTGTCCGAACCTTGATTTGCCTGATTAAAGGATTGTCAGGATTGTATTCATCAAGTAAATCCTTTAATCAGGCAAATCAAGGTTCAGACTATTCACTAATCACTGTTTTGTACGTCTTCCCGTTCATCACTGCGATAT
>JAITQL010000140.1 GCA_031288935.1 Tannerella sp. | reverse complement strand
TCCGGGTCAGGCGCCTCAACCGGCCGGCTAACAGCCTCCGGCGCTTTTGATGAATCATTGTTTAATGGCGGGTTGGAAGGAGTGGAGAGGTGCCCCCGAGCCGGTCGGGGGTTCCCCCGAACGGCTCGGAGTGCACCGCAAGACTTTCGAAGTGGGCTGCAAGCCTCTCGAAGTGGACTGCAAGCCCCTCGAAGTGGACTGCAAGCGGCTCGAAGTGGACTGCAAGCGGCTCGAAGTGGACTGCAAGCCTCTTGGAGTGCACCGCAAATGGCCGGCTAAGGCCGGTTTGCGCGGAAACGTACACAAGCTCGCTCCCGACGAATCGCACAACGTATCCTATGAATAAAAGAAGGAAATGATGGAAAAGAAATTTCAAAGTATATCCAAAACCTTCCGCTACGTGGCGGGAGTGGCGTTCAGTCTGCTGTTTTTTCCCGTGGCGGGTCAGGAGGGACAGCCCTTGCGTCTGGCCGTGGCAGGCTTGTCGCACGGGCATCTGGCCGAAGTGACCCGGCGGGTGGAGCGGGGCGATTTTGTGGTGACGGGCGCGTATGAACAGGACGCGCATATTCGTGAAAACAACGGCCTGCGCCGCAAGATCGACGCTTCGCTTTTCTACGGCGACCTGGAGGAAATGCTGGACAAAACGAAACCGGAAGCGGTGGTGGCCTACGGCTCGACCTACGACCACCTGCGCGTTGTGGAGGCCTGCGCTCCGCGGGGAATCCACGTCATGGTGGAAAAACCGCTGGCCGTGAATGGCGAACATGCGGCGAAAATAGAAGCCCTGGCTGCCAGGTACGGGATTCAGGTGCTGACGAATTATGAAACGTCGTGGTACGATACGAACCGTGCGGTCTGGCAGGCCGTTCGGGAGGGCGAGATCGGAACGGTTACGCGCATCAACGTGTACGACGGGCATCAGGGGCCGTTCGAGATCGGCTGCGGAAAGGAGTTTACCGACTGGCTGACCGATCCGGAGCTGAACGGCGGGGGAGCGGTGATCGACTTCGGCTGCTACGGCGCCAATCTGGTGACCTGGCTGTTGAACGGCGAGCAGCCGGCAAGCGTCTACGGCGTGCTGAATCATCAGAAACCGGACAAATATCCCCGTGTGGACGACGATGCTACGGTGGTCGTGAAATATCCCTCCTCCGTGACGGTGCAGATCATGGCGTCCTGGAACTGGCCGATGAACCGGAAGGACATGCACGTCTACGGCAGCAGCGGGTATATCTACCAGGATACGCCGACGCAAATGCGCGTTTACAGGGACGGGAAAGAGACGGCGGTGACGCCTCCCGGACTGGAAGCGCCCCGCGACGATTCGTTCCGGTACCTCAAGGCCGTTGTCAGGAACGAAATCCGGGTGGCTCCCTTTGATCCGGCTTCGCTTGAAAACAACGTGACGGTCGTCCGCATCCTCGAGGCCGCCATCCGGAGCGCACAAACCGGCCGGGAGGTGCGATTTTGACGGTTTTGAATCCTTGAGTTTTTAAGTCCTTTGAAAAAACGGATACAGATAGCAGGTCGGGTCTGCCTGACCGTTGCAGCCCCGGTGTTGCTTGCAGGCATTCTGCTTTACCTTCCCCCCGTCCGGCGTTTTGCCGTAAACAGGGCCGTGCGGTCTGTTTCCGCCGGCACGGGCATGGACGTGCACCTGGGAGACGTGCGGCTGTCGTTTCCGTTGCGCCTGGAGATGCGGGACGTATCCGTAACCGGCCCGGCGCAGGACACGTTGCTTTATCTGGGTCATGCCATGCTGGACATACGTCCGCTGCCCTTGCTGCACCGGGAAGTGTCGATCACTGCATTTCAACTGGAAAACCTCCGCCTGGACACCCGCTCCGCAATAGACGGCATGGCGATTGCCGGCACGGCGGGTTCGCTGACAAGCTCCGGCGACCGGATTCATCTTGCCCGTGAAGAAGTGCGTTTGAACGACCTCCTGCTTGCGGACGCGACGGTGAACATCCGCCTGGATTCCCTCGCCCCGGCGGATACGGTCTCTGCGGCCAGTCACTGGAAACTGTGGCTTGAACAGATCCGGTTGCAGCGCGTATCCGTGTCCGTCTCCGTGCAGATGCCGTCCGGTTCCCGGCAAACCGTTTCCGCGTTCGACAGCCTGCTGCTGAAGGAGGGCGCGGCGGATTTCGGGACGGCGCGCTATGCCGCCACGCAGTTTCTGCTGTCGAACGCCTCCGTGCGCTGCGACGTCGCGGGCGCCCCTCCGCTCCCGAAAGGGTTAGACCCTTCGCACATCGCCCTTTCGGGAGTGAACGTCCGTCTGGATTCCCTGTTCTTCCACGGGCAGGAAATCCATGCCTGCCTCCGGTCGTTTTCCGCCGGTGAACGGTCGGGGCTGACGGTTCGCATGGAAGGAACGGTTCACGCCGATACGACGATGCTGTCCATTCCTCACTGGTCTTTGCGAACACCCCGGTCAACGCTTTCCGCACGGGTGGAACTGCCCTGGTCGACACTGGCGGAGACGCCGCAGGGCGTGTTCCGGTCGCAACTGGAAGCCTCGCTCGACAGGCAGGACGTGTTGACGGCGCTGGGCGGCTGTTTCCCCGAAATCGAACGGTATTACCCGGATACGCTCCTCACGGTTTCCGGCCTGCTGGAAGGCAACCCGGAGCGGTTGAACCTTCATCGTCTGCGGGGCGAGTTGCCCGGCGTCTTCCTGGTGGAAGCCGGCGGTTTTGTCGGGAAGGTAGCCAGCCATACCCTGCGGTCGGGTGAATTGCACCTGACGGCGCTCACCGGCACATCGGCGCTGCTGCACACGCTTCCGCCGCTGCCCGGCGCCGCCCGGTTCCACATTCCCGAAAATCTGCAGCTGAATCTGGAAGCGTCCCTGACCGGGGGCGATTACCGGCTGGCGCTCCTGCTGGCCGAACAGCAGGGCCGGGTGCGGCTTTCCGGTCATTACGACACGCGCCGGCAGGAATATGAAGCCGCGCTGGACGTAGACAGCCTGGAACCGGTTCATTTCATGCCCGGCGATTCCATCCTCCGGCTCACGGCCTCTTTCCGCGCCAAAGGGAAAGGAAGCGACCTCTATCACCCTTCCACCTGGATGCAGTTCGACGGCGTACTGACCGAACTGTGCACCCCCGGCAGCGTCTCTTTCCACGGCCTCTCCGTCGAAGGGTTACTGAAAGAGCGCCGGATACAGGCTTCGCTGGTCAGCGAATATCCGTATGCCAAAGGCTCCGTCACGCTGAACGGGGAAATCGGCCGCGAGAAGATGACCGGTATGCTGATTGCCGGAATCGATTCCCTGGATTTTCACGGCTTGCAATGGACGGACATGCCTTTTGCCCATTCGTTTCAGATCTTTTCGGAACTGGAAACCGACCTGCGGAAGCATCACCGGTTAGACCTTACGCTGGGGAACTGGGCGATGACGCTGGGGACGCAGCATGTGAACCCGCGAACGCTGACGCTCCATGCCGAAGGGGATGAAAACGCGGTGCAGTGTTCGTTTCATGCCGGCGACCTGGGCGTTACCGTGACAGGCCATGCGGACGGAGAGACCCTCCTGCGCAAATGGCAGGACGTATCCGGCTGTTTCATGCGGCAGTGGAAAAGCGACTCCGTCATCCGCCTGCAGGCGCTCCGGCCGCTGTTGCCCGAAATGTCCGTACAGGTAACCGCCGAACAGGACAATCCGGTGTATCACTATCTGCAGGAGCAGCATGTTTTCTTCGAGCGTTTCACCCTCGACGCCTCCGCTTCGCCCGACGGCGGGTTGCAAATGGACGCCCTGCTGCTTTCCCTGATCAGGGACACGACCCGGATCGACACGCTGCGGATGGCGGTGTGGCAAGACACGACCGGCCTGCGGCATACGGGCGAGGCCGTCAAAAACAAATTCCGCCGCCAGGAGCCTTTCACCGCCGGGTGGAACGGGCTGCTGCAAGACGGCCGTACCGCTCTGGAGATGTATTACCGCAACGGGCGCGGCGAGACCGGTTTGCAACTGGGGCTTGCCGCGGAAAAACAACCGGAAGGATGGCATGTCCGCCTCTCGCCGGAGGTAGTGATTGCCTTTTTGCCGTTCGTCGCGAATGTCGATAACTACGTATGGTTTAAAAACGAAGGGGACATCTCCGCACACCTCCGGTTAGACGGGGAAAAGGGCGCTTTTTTATGGCTCCATTCGCAGGAGGAGGACGACCGCATGAAGGAACTGCTGTTCGAGATCGGTCAGATGGACTTGAACCGGGTATCGAAAGGGTTTGGCCTGGCATCGCCGCTGCAGGGGCTGGCGAATGTATCTCTGCGCTGCGTACCCGTCGAGCGGACGTATCTGATTGCGGCGGATGCGGGCGTGAACGGCCTGATGTACCGGAACGGCCGGGTGGGAGAAGTCTTGTTGAGCGGCGTGTACCTGCCCTCAGACCGGGGACTGCATCAGGTAGACCTGCACTTTTTTCACGACGAAAAGGAAATCTCCACCTTTTCGGCTTTCTACCGTTCGGAACAGGGCGGGCGCATCGACGGGACGCTTGAGGTGAACCAATGGCCGTTGAAGATGCTGAATCCTCTTTTCGACGGCCTCACGCAGTTGAGCGGAACGGTACAGGGACGCATGTCGGTAGCGGGTACGGGGAAGGAACCGCGCCTGAACGGATACGTGCAGGCGGATACGGCCTTTGCATACATCACCGCCGCCGGGACGCAGCTCCGCTTGGACAGCCGGAAGGTGGACATCCGGGACAACCGGATTCAATTCAACGAATACGGCGTTTACGCTGCCGGAAACAATCCCTTCGTTATCGACGGGATCATCGACCTGCAACATCCGGCAAAGGCGGAAGCCGATTTGAAGCTGACGGCAAACAACATGCAACTGATGGACGCTCCGAAAACGGACGAAAGCATCATCTACGGGAAACTGTTCGTCGACCTTCATTCCACGCTGAAGGGGCCGTTAAATTCGCTGGAGATGCGGGGCCGGCTGCACCTGCTGAGTCCGACGAATCTGGCGTACATCCTGAAAGAATCGCCGCTGACTGCCCGGGATCGCATGGCCGACCTGGTCACGTTTTCCTACTTTCAGGATACGATTCCGCGTCGCGCCCGAAGAAACTACACGGCGAGAACGCCGCGCGAGTATGTGCCCGTCAGCGGTCTGGATGTGTTGCTGACCGTCCGCGCAGACCCGGCCGTGAAACTGCGCGCGGACTTGGACGAGGTCGCTTCCAACCGCGTGGAACTGGAAGGGGGCGGCGACCTCTCGTTTCATTATACCTCGCAGGAAGACCTGATTTTGACCGGACGCTATACGCTTTCGGACGGACTGGTCAAATACAACATGCCCGTTATTGCAAACAAGACGCTCAAGATGAAAGAAAACAGTTACATTGAATGGACAGGCGACCCGTTTGACCCTTACCTGAACCTGAAAGCCACCGAGCGCATCCGTTCGTCGGTCAGTACGGGAGGACAGGCGCCCCATAACGTCAACTTTGAAGCGGGCATTGAGGTCAAGCAGCGCATGGCGGATTTGTCGCTTCAGTTTACGCTGGATGCGCTGGACGACGCCACGGTGCAGAGCCAGCTGGTTGCCATGGGGCCGGAAGAACGCAGCAAACAGGCCGTCAGCCTGCTGCTCGCGGGCATGTACCTGGCCGACGACGGCTTCGGGAAAAGGAAACTGGATGCGGGGATGGCGCTAAACAGTTTCCTGCAGAGCGAAATCAATAACATCACCGGCAGTTTGCTAAAAGACATTGACTTTGATTTCAGCATGGACAATTATGACGATGCGGAGCCGGGAAACCGGCGGACGGACTATGCGTTCCGTTTCTCCAAGCGTTTCTACAACGAGCGGATTAACGTCATACTGGGCGGGCGTGTTTCGACCGGCGACGCCGCCGGGCAGAGCCAGACGTTCCTCAACGACGCTTCCGTCGAATACCGGCTCGACGCGGGCGGCAACCGCTATGCCAAGCTGTTCTACAACCGGCAGTACGAGAGTTTGCTGGAAGGCGAAATCGCCAAGTATGGCGCAGGGATTGTTTTCCGGAAGAAGATGGAACATTTGTACGACTTGTTTCTTTTCCGGAAACGAATCCTTGCGCCGGTCGCGAAAAGAAAGGAGGAAGAGGCTCATGAAGCAAAATAAGCGGACGGGACTTGCCTGCGGCCTGTTCATGCTGCTGGCGGCCTGTTCGACAACGAAGCATCTGCCGCCGGATGAAAGGCTCTACACCGGCATTAAGAAAATAGAAGTCACGGACGAGGATTATTCCGATGCCGGCGACGACGCGATGAGCGAAATCGAAGCTGCGCTGGCCTGTCCTCCGAATAATGCCCTCTTCGGCAGTTCGCAGGTGCGCGTTCCGTTCCCGTTCGGACTGTGGATGTACAGCGCCTTCGTCGACAGGCCGGGTAAAATCGGCCGGTGGATGTTCAACCGTTTTGCTGCCAGGCCGGTTCTGCTGTCTGCCGTCAACCCGGAACTGCGGACAAGCATTGCGCGGAACCTGCTGCGGGAATACGGCTATTTCAACGGCGCCGCCTCCTGCGAAATCCTGCCGCAGGCCGGAGATTCCCTGAAAGTGAAAGTACTTTACCGGCTGACGATGAACGCGCCCTATACCTACGATTCCGTCGAATACCGCCGGATGCAACACCGCGCCGACACGCTGCTGAAGCTTTCGGACGACGACCGGCTGCTGCACAAGGGAGACCCGTTCAACGTCGTCCGCCTCGAAGAGGAACGCCGGCGGATCGCCACGCTGATGCGCAACAACGGCTATTATTACTTCCGGCCGGACTACATCACCTACATGGCCGACAGTACGCTGGCGCCGCAGAAAGTCACTTTGAGGGTCGGACTGGCGCAGGACGCTTCGCCGATGGCGCTGCGTCCCTGGAAAACGGGAAACATCACTGTCCACATCCGCGGCTATTACAATGAACCGCCTACCGATTCCGTCCGGTATAAGGATATGACGGTCTACTACCGGAACAAACTGCCCGTCCGTCTCCATGAACTGTACAGCCGGTTTAAATTCAAACCGGGCGACCTGTATTCGCAGACCGGACAGGCGCAGACGCTGGAGGCGCTCAACCGCCTGGCCGTTTTCCGCTATACGGACATGCAGTACGTCCCTCAAAGCGATTCGCGCCGCTGCGACACGCTGAACGTGCAGGTGAACGTTTCCTGCGACCTGCCGCTGAACGGGGAAACGGAAGTGAACTTTACGGCCAACAGCAACAGGCGCATCGGCCCGGGCGCGGTGTTCTCGCTGACGAAAAACAACCTGTTCGGCAGAGGCGAATCGCTGGGGCTTAGCCTGAACGGAGCCTACGAATGGCTCACGGGAGCCGGCAGAAAGGAGGCCAATTCTCTGACGGATAATTATGAATACGGGGTGACGGGCACGTTCGCCTTTCCGCGCGTCTTGCTGCCCGGCTTCTTCAAGCGGGAATACAACATTCCGGCCTCCACGAAATACCAGCTGTATGCCAACCGGCTGAATCGGGCGGAGTTTTTCAGTATCCTGTCTTTCGGCGGCAGCGCAACGTACGATTTCGTCCCCAACCCCATCCGCCGCCATTCGTTCACCCCCTTCCGCTTGTCATTCAACCGGCTGGAGCGAACAACCGGCCGTTTCGACAGCATCGCCGGCGAAAACCGGGCGCTGTTTCAGAGCCTGCGCAATCAGTTTATCCCCGCCGTCAGCTACACCTATACCCTCGACAACGCGCCGGTACGGAAAGAACGCCACATGACATGGTGGCAACTCTCCGTTACCGAATCGGGCAATCTCCTTTCGTCGGCCTGTGCCCTTGCCGGGAAACGGTTTGACGAGCCGAAGAAGGTGCTGGCCAACTCCTTCTCCCAGTTCCTGAAACTGACCAGCGAACTGCGCTACAATCACGTGCTGAACCGCAATCACCGGCTGGTTGGCCGGATCGCGGGGGGCGTGATTTACAGTTACGGCAACTCGACGGTCTCGCCCTACAGCGAGCAGTTTTACGTAGGCGGAGCAAACAGCATCCGCGCTTTCACCATCCGTTCCATCGGGCCGGGACGTGTCCGGCCGGACAGGGAGAACCGGCTGGCCAACCTCGACCATACCGGCGATCTGAAACTGGAAGGGAATCTGGAATACCGCTTCCGTCTGGTAGGAGACCTGGAGGGCGCGCTCTTCCTCGACGCCGGAAACGTGTGGCTGCTCAGGGACGACGGCGACGACGGCCGTACGGGCGGAAAACTGGAATGGCGCCATTTCCTGAACGACATCGCTGCAGGTACCGGCGCCGGTATCCGCTACAACCTGAACGTACTGGTTGTCCGCCTGGATGCGGGGATCGCCCTGCACGTTCCCTACGACACCGGCAAACGCGGCTACTTCAACAAAACCCGCGACGATGGCTTCGGCTTCCACATCGCCGTGGGATATCCGTTCTGAAGGATTCAAGGATTCAAACGCCGTCAGGCGTTACCGGTGAATAGCGCTCCAATTTATACTATGCGCGGGCTGGTTTTGTGCATGGTACCTGTCCCATGTGGAACGAATGTCTGTAGGAAAAAATGGAGATTTGAAAGGAGTTGGGACAAAGTTTTTATTTTCTAAAAACCGCTTACGACGCTCTACTACGACGCTGCCTGCACGCAGCCCGTCATGCGCGCCATCGAGCTGTATCCGGGCGAAACGGCCACACTCTACTTCACGGTCGAGATCGGCGCCGACACGTACTATTGTCACGTCAATTTTGAGATAACGGATAATGTACTTGACTTTGGCATCAAAAAACTATGGCAATAAGGTACAAAGTCACATTGAGTAAATCAGAGCGGGAAGAGTTGTTGTCCATAGCCATGAGACGACAAGAAGGGTTTTTAAAAAAACGAATTAAAACCGTGGAAAGTGCAGGGACGGGTAATCCCGCCGCAACAAAACGGTGATTTTGTAGCCTGTATGTAGCGGGTACTGAAAGTTTACAGGCGTCCGTATGATGAGAAGATGCATGGACGAATCCCCCGAACAACTCATCGGAGAAACAAAAACACTCATGGATGCCAAACCGGGCATTCCGGCAAAACATGATTACTGGCATGTACGCCATGTCTCATGTATCCGGCCGGGTCGCAACGGTCTACTCAGCTGATGTTTGTCAATTTCGGGGAAAAGGAAGCGACCTATCTTTTGCCCATCGTAGCGCAGATCAGGCAGGCGGGTATCCGTACGGAAATATATCCCGAAGCCGTCAAGATGAAAAAGCAAATGG
>JAITQL010000099.1 GCA_031288935.1 Tannerella sp. | reverse complement strand
CGGAATCATGGAGATGGCCGACGGTATTGTCATCAACAAGGCCGACGGGGAAAATGTCCAGCGTGCACAATTGGCTGCTTCACATTTCCGAAACGCACTGCACCTTTTTCCGCCGACAGATTCCGGGTGGGTTCCCCAAGTGCTCACCTATTCGGGTTACTATGATCTGGGCATAAAAGAAATCCGGGAAATGATTGACGCCTACATCGCCTTTACAAAGGCCAGCGGTTATTTTGATCACAAGCGGAATGAACAGTCCCGCTACTGGATGTATGAAAGCATTCAGGAACTGTTGCGCAACGCCTTTTATCACCATCCGGAGATTGAACGCCTCCTCCCGGAAATGGAGCAGAAAGTGTTGAGTAACGAACTGAGTTCCTTTGTTGCGGCCAGACAGCTGATCGACCTTTTCCTGACGAAAGACAGGTAAAAACCGGAGGCAGTCCGAAAACGGACTGCCTCCGGTTCAAGTAAATTTCAATATCCGGCATACGGATATGCTGCCTTCCGGCCGATGAAGGGCGGAAAGAGGTTACTTCTCCAGCACAAACACGGACTGATGGCCTTCCATATTCAACTGAAAGCGTGTTTTCCCGTTTTCCTGCGTCGACAGCAATTCTTTGCCCGTCTCGCCGGTATGCGGATTCCATGTCTCCAGAGCATAGGCCCCTGCTACCTCTACATCAAGCGATCTCGGATCCGCTTCCGGATTGGCAAAGAACCAAAGATTTTTCCCCTTGAATACCTTATGTATGTTGCGTACGCTCCTGTCGCCCTTAAACGTCAGGGAGTGGCGCGACTTCGACAAGATCGCTTTCAGTCCCGCAGCGTCGGGCTGTCGGACGTAAAACACGTTGGGTCTGTCCAGCAGTCCTTTCAGCATCGCACGGACGGCCTCGTCGTCCGCCGTCCGCGTGGCCTTCACGGGCACTTGCGTTGTGAACAGGAGCGTGCCCCCCTGCTGCGCAAAAGCCTGTACCTTTTCCATGTTATAGAGCGAAATCACGCTGCAGGCAGGCAGAATCAGCGTGTTGAAGGTGTTGTCCTGCGTGTCGTTTTCCAGCCGCAGTTCGCCGTCGCGCACACGACACCGTTCATCCAGCACTTCGGGATGCAGAAACATGAAATCGTATCCCAGACTGTCGAAAAGCGCTGCCCCCACGTCGACGTAATCCAGCCCCGGCAGCTCCACGCCGCCGCGGTAATATCCCAGCGGCCCGTCCATGTAGTGACCGCCCTGCATGGCATGTATCGGATACAGCACGGCGATGTCGCCCACCCAGCGGGCATCGTTTTGCAGCAGCACGTTGAGGCGGGACAGATAGTCGGTAAAGCGACGCAGACTGTCGGCATATATCGGATTGCGGAGCGACAGCTCGGGCAGGAACGTCACGTTCTCCGTGTTGTACCAGACGGCATGGGGGATCAGCAGGTTGATGCCCTTGACGTACTGATCCATCGCAATGCCGAAGATTTCATTCCAGCCGATGTTGCCCATTGCCCCGTAGGTTTCGGACATGACCAGCGGATGTTCCCAGTTTTGCGCCGCCGAACTGACGACCTTGTAAAACCGTTCGGCCGGACGGTCGCCGCCGATCTTGTCAATGCCGGGGATGTCCTGGTACTTGAAACACTTCATCAAGTCGCCGGACGTGCCCACGCAATTGACCACCTCTTCATTGTCCTGGTGTCCGGTCGCCCTTACGCCGTGTTGACGGCTCCAGTCGCTTACCTGTTTGGGATAGCCTTCGGCATAGAGTTCGGTGCGGAAGCCGAACAGGTAATTCCGCGCTTCGACCGTCTCCGTGCCGATGTCGTACCACAGGGCGGGATAGTACAGCGCCGGATGAAAACCGTACTTCGCTTCAAATTTCCGGTTGAACTCCGGCGTCCACGAACGGCCTTCGGCATAGTAGAGGGTAGGCTCGTCGAAGAAGGTGCCGGTGATGGTGGAACCGAAGTAGCGTCCGAAACGCTTGTAGTAAGCCTCGTGCGTCATGCCGATGTAGAGGCGCGAGGCTTCGGGACTCAGGTAGTCCATGATGGTATTGCCGGCGTCCACGCAGGAGAATGCCATCACCTTCCAGTTTCCTTCGGGCGCCGTCCATTTCAACGTATCGTCCTTCACGAAGGCGGCCAGGTCGATCCGTTCCCTCGTGACGGTATCCATTGCCACCACGGCCATCCGTTCGCCCTCTTCGGGAAGACTTTGCTCGAACAGGGCGCCGGAAACGGGCAGGTATTCCGTTCTGTCAAGGCGCTTGTTGGTATGTTCGGGATATTTCTGCCTGAAGCGGCCGATGCCGTCGCCATTCATGTCGCCCGCCGTTCCGCTGGGAAAACCGTATTCGTCATACAGCCACAGCGTAAGTCCCAGCCGTTCCGCCTCCTCCACGCAGGTTCTGTATACCACGAAATAGTCTTCCGAAAGATATTCGGGTCTAAACTTCTTCCCGAACGGAAGGATGCTCAGTCCGCCATAGCCGGCGTCCCTGTATGCAGCCATTTGCAGTTTCAACTCCCGCTCCGCCACACGGGTATTGTTCCAGAACCAAAGCGGATTGGGACGTGCGTTCAACGGGATGTTCCGAAAGTCTTGCGCTCTCTTTTGCCACTCCGTTTTGGGCGACGTGCACGACCCGAGCACGATACACCCTGCGATTAAAATCCATTTTTTCATCATTGCCAGTAAGTTTAGGTATTTACGATTTCTACGAATTACACGAATCAAAAGTACAAAAAGATTCAAGGATTCAAAGATTCAAAGATTCAAAAATTCAGTTGTTGATGTCTAAGGAGGCTGCATAAAACACTGCCGTCGCTCGAAAGACGAAACCGTCTGGAAAATACGGCTGGATTGCTTCACTTCGTTCGCAAGGACGCAGTATTTTGCGCAATGACGGAGAATCTTTGAATTTTTGAATTTTTGAATTTTTGAATCCTTGAATCTTTGAATCTTTGAATCTTTGAATTTACATTTCCACCCGGAAGTCGCCGTCTGTTTTTACGTCGGATGGCCGCATGTGTTCGATCCGGATGTTGCGCGTGGTGTAGCGGCCGTCGATTCTGTTTTCGCGGATCACTACGTCCCGGCATCCGTCCAGCAGGAAAGCGGATTTCTGCCACGTGTAGGGCGGATAGGTGTCCGTCTTGACAATCCCGTTGCCCGTAAACTGCAATCCTCCCGTTGAACGCGCCCTGACGAGCGGGGCGTCGAAAACCCGGAATACATTGTCCCGAATCACGATATTCCGGTGATACGGCGCCGTTGTTTCACTCGCGGGACGGTGCGACGGCGTAACCGTAATCACCGCGTCGCCCCATTCCCAGCGGTCGCCGTGCTCGTTGCCCGACGTCAGGCAGTCCTCGAACACATTCTGCCGGATCTGTACGTTCGTACTCGCGCCCGACTCGTACCAGTGATCCGTGTCGCCCTCGATCAGAATCGCCGTGCCGGCCGTGCGGAAATAGTTGTTTTCGATGATGACCTCTCCGGGCGTCGTCACCAGAATCCCCCTCGCCCGGTGCTTCTTCAGAATCCGGCAGTTCCGCAGTTCCAGCGACGCCGTCCAGGTCTTGTTCTCCAAAAAATCCAGCGCCTTCACCCCCTCCGGCAAATCGCGGGTGAAGGAAATCCGGTATCCGGTCTGCCGGCCGTCACCGTAAACCGGTTCCAGTGCCTGTACCGTGCGCACTTCGCCCCGCTGCGCCGTTTCGCGGCCAAGAAACCACACCTCGTCGCCCGGCCGGTTGTAGCGTCCGTCCATTTTCACTTCGACGGTGCGGGCGTCGACCAGGGACTGTATCACCACGTTGCGGCCGTGCACGTTGATGAAATCGTCGCCCTGACCGGTATGGGCGCAGTGCTCCACCTTGATGACGCCCTTGCAGTTGATGAAATGCGAAGCGTCGGCCACGATGCTGAACACGCGCCCCTTGGCTTCATTGGCCTGCATGGAGACGTGATCCAGCGTAATGTCCTCGCTCATCTCGCCCAGGACGCCATGACTGAGCGCGTGATAGACGGTCAGGTGCTGAAGCAGCGTCTGCCGGCTGTCACGCACGTGAATCCCGTTGGTCAGGTAGCGCGCATGAAAGAGCGTAACCAGCGTGCCCTTTTCCGGCTTCATCCGCGGCTGTCCCCGGAAGCGCACAAGGCCTTCGCCGCGCTCCTCCGCCTCCAGGTCGAAGATGTTTCCCAGCGGATTGTCCCACGTCCGGGGCACGATCTCCTTCCGTTCCGCGTCATACAGGTTGTTGTAGGCCAGCACGACCGGCAACTCCCAGCCCTCGCCCGTAAACAGGATGCGCCCGTTCACAATCCGGTACGGATAGCTGTTTCGGTCGATCCGCACGTCCAGAAAATCATCCGTCGCCTCCACAATCTCCGCCTGCGAGATATAGGGGCGATCCCAGTCGACCGAAAAATTCCGGAAAACGACATTTTCGCACGAGTCAATCAGCGCAATCTGCATGTTTCCGTGAAAAACGAACTCCGACCCGTTGCCTTCGACCGTGACGTTTTTCAGTCCCCTGAGCACAAATCCGACCGTAGCCGCACATCCTTCGCCGCTGCACGACGGCCTGAAATCATACCTCCCCTTCGGAAAGTCGATCACCGCGCCCTCCTCCGCATCGCAGGCGGCGACAGCCTGCATAACGGCCGGCAACACGTCCTGCCGGCTGTCCGGCACAGCCCCGAAGTCAGTCACCGAAAGCCTCTGGCGTCCATCGACTGCCGTCACCACAAACAGCAGCCCTGCAAGAAAAAAAAGTTTACCTCTCATATATATAAAATTTAAAATTCAAAATTCAAGATTCAAAACTCGACGTTTCACGCAGATTCAATGAATTTAATCGCAGGTTTTATAGATTGAAAATTGCTGAAATCTGCACTGAAATCCGCATAAATCCGCGTGAAACCCAATCCCGGCTAAATCCTTTCAGTTAATAAATACCTGTTTTTCATCGCTGTGCGGCCCCCGTTCAAGACGGGCATTAAACCACAGGGCTGTACAGGTGAGGCGTTTGCCTCGATACGCATCCTCAAAGCGTATGACGGCACGCAGTCGGGTCGACGCCTTTTCGCGCCACTCGTTCTCTCCTTCCACAAGGTATCGGAGCACAAATCCGGCATATCCCGAATCATTGAGTGAAGACGCAGGGTGCCCGTGCTGTTCGGAAGAAACATACGCCGTCAATTCGCCCGGTGCACTGTTGACAACCAGAAGTGTCGGCGCCTTGACAGGTCTCGGCTTCGGCTGATACGAACGTCTCTTGCGGGGAGACAGGTGCATGGCTTCGATGTCCGCATCCGGAACCGTAAGTGTTCCTTTAAGGATATATGTAAAGGGAGTAAGAAAAATATCCAACTCGCTGAAACATCCATTTTTATAGGCTACCGTCTGATGATTGCGAATTTCCCGGTTGCTGTTCTTCTCAAAAGCAGCCATCGCCTCCGTTACCAGCAGACCCAACTTCTCAACATCATCTGTATTGAGATTCCATGCTACCCTGTTGGCATCGCACTGTCTGTAAATATTCTGTGCCCAGGCGATGTAATTGATATCCTTTACAGGCTTATATGATTTTCGATGCATACGCTTTACTTTTTAAATTGTTTCCTATATTACCGAATTTATTATCCATGCTATTTGAAATGCTTCCCATTCCATTTAAAATTCTTATTTATATGATTGATAATCAATTATTAATCACACATTACTTTCATATTGCAGGTACATACTTTCCTGAATTTAGTACGTGCCTTCCTATTTTCAGGATGCACCTTTTTATTTTAAGTACGTCCCCGATTAAAATCCATACATCCTTTTTTCTTTTCAGTACGTCCCGATTTTATTTAGGTACGTCCCGATTTTATTTAGGTGCGTCCCGATTAAAAAACGGTGTGTACCTTTTTAAAGTCAGCATGTACCTTTTTCTTTTCAGTACGCTCCTTTTTAAAACCGGTACGTCCCTTTTTCATTTTTGCACGCACCGTTTTTTATTCGGTGCGTCCCGATTAAAAAACGGTATGTACCTTTTAAAAGTCGGTATGTACTTTTTTCCTTTCAGCACGTTCCTTTTTGAAATAGGCATGTACCTTTAATTAGCAAGTACGTATCTGTTTTAAAAAGGGTGTCACGTATTTTATATCAGTAAGTACGTTTCAGTTATCCTCAAGTACATTTTAATTATCGGTACGCATGTTTTATACTTAGCTGC
>JAITQL010000088.1 GCA_031288935.1 Tannerella sp. | reverse complement strand
AAATACAGGCAATTCAAAAGATATTTCAGACGGGATTGCATAAATCAACGAAAAATCTTTGAATTTTTGAATCCTTGAATCTTTGAATTTTCAGTCGTGAGGATAAAATGCAGGCAAGTTAAAAGATATTTTAGGATGGATTGCACAAATCAATGAAAAATCTTTGAATTTTTGAACCTTGAATCTTTGAATTTTTGAATTTTTGTTCAATTCATACTGGAAAGTTCCATTATTTTTCATAGTTTTGCGGAGTATAAATCAAAAAACAATTCCTCTATGGCAACTATTATATTAGATTACGACGCGAGCAATCCGATTGCAAGAAAAACAATCGGCTATATACGGTCTTTAGGCGTTTTCGAAATGCGGAACGGACTTGATCAGGCAATGGATGAACTCAAGGCAGGGAAAACCGTTACATGTAAAGATTTCGACGATTACCTTGAAAAAGTGAAGTGATGCGCAGGATTGAATTTACGCACAGTTATCTGAAAGACCTGCAACTGGCCCGAAAACGTCATTTGCCGGAAATTAGTATGATCATGAATACGAGATTGACTGGATTGATTTGTTTGGTATGGCTGCGGGCGGTAACCGCCTTTTCAGCCGAGCTTTTTGTTGAAGCCGAGAGCTTTGAAAAGAAAGGAGGCTGGGTGGTCGACCAGCAGTTTATGGACTTGATGGGATCGCCTTACCTGATGGCGCACGGAATGGGCGAGCCGGTGGAAAGGGCTGTCACGCAGGTGGTGTTTCCCGAAACGGGAACGTATTATGTCTATGTCCGGACATTCAACTGGACGTCGCCCTGGAAAGACGGCGAGGGGCCGGGCAGGTTCAAGCTTTCGGTCAACGGCAGGGAACTGCCGGCCGTGCTGGGCGCCAGGGGTTCGGAATGGATGTGGCAGGAAGCCGGGAAAGTGTCCGTGAAGCAAACGGCGTCTACCCTTGCGCTGCACGACCTGACGGGCTTCAACGGGCGTTGCGACGCCATCTACTTCACGACCGCGCAGGGACGCATCCCGCCCTCCGATGCGGAAGCGCTGGAGGCGTTTCGCCGGAAGGCGCTGCGGTTGCCCGACGTGCCGGAGACGGCCGGCGAGTACGACCTGGTGGTCGTCGGCGCAGGTATTGCGGGGATGAGCGCAGCCATTTCGGCGGCCCGGCTGGGGTGCAGGGTGGCGCTGATCAACGACCGCCCCGTACCGGGAGGTAACAACAGCTCGGAGATACGGGTGCACCTGGGCGGACGGATCGAAGCGGGCGAATACAGGGAGCTGGGCGGCCTGCAAAAAGAATTCGGGCCGACCCGTGGCGGCAATGCGCAACCGGCCGACTTCTACGAGGACGGTAAAAAGGCGGAGGCCATTGCCAACGAACCAAACATCACGCTTTTCGCCAACTGTCGCGCCGTGAGCGTAGCGCTGAAAGGCTCGACCATTCATGCCGTCATCGCCAGGCACATCGAAAACGGGACGGAACGGAGTTTCCATGCCCCGCTCTTTGCCGACTGTACGGGCGACGGCACGGTGGGCTACCTGGCAGGCGCCGACTACCGGACGGGACGCGAGAGCCGCGACGAGTTCGGCGAGAGCACGGCGCCGGAAAAGGCGGACAGGATGACGATGGGCGCCTCCGTGCAGTGGTATTCCGAAGACGCCGGAAAACCCGCCGCATTCCCGCCGTTCAACTACGGCGTCACGTTCAACGAACAGAGCTGCGAGAAGGTCATGACGGGCGAATGGACGTGGGAAACGGGCATGAACCTCGACCAGATCCGCGACTTCGAACGCATCCGCGACTACGGTCTGATGGTGGTGTATTCCAACTGGAGCTACCTGAAGAACCGCCTGAAGGAGAACGAACCGTACCGGAACAGCAAACTGGGCTGGGTGGCCTACGTGTCGGGAAAACGCGAATCGCGCCGGCTGCTGGGCGACTACATCCTCAAGGAAGACGACCTGCAGAAGCACGTGGCGCACGAGGACGGAACGGCTGCCACGACGTGGAGCATCGACCTGCACTATCCCGACCCGAAGAATACCGAAAACTTCCCCGGCGCAGAGTTCAAGTCCATTGCCGTGCACAAGACGATCTATCCCTACCCGATTCCCTACCGCTGCCTCTACTCGCGGAACGTGGACAACCTGTTCATGGCGGGCCGCAACATCAGCGTGACGCACGTCGCTCTGGGCACGGTGCGCGTCATGCGCACGACCGGCATGATGGGCGAGGTGGTCGGCATGGCGGCTTCGCTGTGCAAGCGTTTCGGCGAAAATCCCCGCGGCATCTACCGCCGTCACCTGAAGGAACTGAAGGCGCTGATGAAGGAAGGCGTCGGCGGGAAAGGCCTGCCCAACAACCAGCGATACAACGAGGGCGGCACCCTGTCCAAACCGCCGGAAGTGAAGTGAGGGTCAAAAGCTCAAAAGCGCCGGCTTGCCGGAAACTGCAAGAGTACAATGGCCGGCTTTTCTTCGGGGGAAGTCCATATGAGTCGTATGTGCGGGGATTATAGTATCTTTGCACAAGATGATTGTAGAAAATCATGGCAAATGTATTGGTCAAACAGATATTACCTTAAAACGTATTTGACACCTTGCACACACAAGGAGAAAACTATATAGTCGAAGAGATGGAGAGGTATATAAATAATAGAAAGAGACAGAAATGAAGGTATATCACGGTTGTACGGGAGTTTTTTTGCTGTTGTTTTTGTGTGCTTGCAGGCCGTCAGCGCCGGTGACGTCGTTCATTACGATCGACTTGAACAAGTCGGTGCTGCCTGTGAACAGGTATTTGTATGGCTTGACACTCGACGATGCGAATCATGCCATCGAAGGCGGACTGTATGCCGAACAAATCCGGAACCGGAGTTTTGAAGAAGGGGTGACGCCGGCCGGCTGCCTCTATGATGCCACCGGCAATTTCCTGATTACGCCGGCGGGATGGAAAGTGCCTTTCGTGACACCGGACGAGATACCGGGCTGGCACCTGCTGAACGACCGCACGTTCTGGTATCTCAACACCACCCAGCCCGTTGACGCACAAAACAGCCGTTCGCTGGGCGTCCGCGTGGATTATTCCGGCAAAGGCGGCGGCGTGGTGGCGGAAGGCTTCCGGGGCATAGGACTGCACAAGGGCAAACGGTACGAGCTGTCGTTCTACCTGCGCGGCGGAAACTACGCCCGGCTGTCCGTCGGATTGAGAGACTCGGCCGCGCTCAACTTCGCGAGCGACATCTGTCAGGTACGTCCGCTATACGAGTGGACGCGGATCAGCCATACGTTTACGGCCACGGAAAACAGCCCGAACGCGACACTCGTCTTCAGCGCCGACAGCGGACTGTGGTTCTATCTGGACAGGGTGTCCCTGTTTCCGGAAAAGACCTGGAAGGATCGTCCCGGAGGATTGCGGGCAGACCTGGTCGAGGCGCTGGCGGCATTGCATCCGGGCTTTATCCGTTTTCCCGGAGGCGCCGGCGTTGAAGGATATTCCATCGAATCGGCCCCGAAGTGGGAAGAATCCATCGGCCCGGCGGAAGCGCGGAAACCGTACTGGAGCATCTGGGGATATGGATCGACGAACGGCGTGGGCTTTCACGAATATCTGCAGCTGTGCGAAGATTTGGAGGCTCAGCCGCTCTATGTGACAAACGCCGGCATACTGAATCAGCGATACCGTTTGCGGTACGAGGAGATAAACAGCATGGAAGCCTGGGCGAAACGGCTGAAGCACGCCATCGCGTATGCCAACGATCCGACCGACTCGATCTTCGGACGGATGCGCGCCAGTCATGGCCATGCACAGCCGTTCAATCTGCAGACGGTGGAGCTGGGAAACGAGAACGGGGGTATCATTTACAGCCACCGATACCAGTACCTGCGTCAGGCGATAAAGGATGCCTTTCCCGACATGTCGGTTATCAGCAACGATACCGTCGCCATGAAAATGTTCCGCGGAGACTGGACTGACATCCACTATCTGGCAAATGCCGAGTGCCTGATCAGCAGTCACGACCGTTTCGACATAGAAAGCATCTCCATTCGCACGCCCATGACTTTCATCGGCGAATTTGGCGCGTCGTGGTCGCCCGAGGGCGGCTCCCTGCGTGCGGCCATCGGCGAGGCGGCTTTTCTGGTCGGCGCGGAACGCAACCCGATGAACGTAAAAGGCGTGGCCTATTCGCCGCTGCTGGGACACGCCGGCTTCCCCCTGCAGGGCGTACCGGCCATCACCTTCGACGCTTCCGGCCTTGTCAAAAGCCCTTCCTGGCACGTACTGGAACTGTTTGCCAACCATCGGGGCGACGAGGTGCTGGCGACGAGCGTGAAGACATTCCACAAGCCTCTGGTGACGCAGGGGCGCGTGTCGATGATCTGCTATGACGACGGCTATGAGGTGGGCGAGGCAGCGCTGGACGGCCATCCCCTTCCGGTGAAGTGGACGAAGGACGAACGGACGGCCATCCGCTTTCCGGCTGCCGCGCCGGCACAGCCCGTGCCGAACAGGCTGCTTGCTCCCGACCCCGAAGCGACCGCCCTGCCCGAAACGCCGACTGAAAAAATCGAACGCCGCCATTTGATCTTCGGCCGTTCGACGTCCGGCCTGCAGCCCCTGTCCGAGGATGAACAGCGATACTTCATGATCGCCGGCGATTCGACGGTATACAACTATGAGTTCACCGCCCGGGTCAGGCGACGGCAGGCAAAGGGAAAAATACGGGTGCAGGTGCGCGACAACGGACGGGTGGAAGAGCAGCGCGACTGCATCTCGCTGATCATTGCAAACGGCATGGCCGGGCTGTATCACTGTTCGGGCAAGGTGGAGCGTCTGCTGGCGCCTTCCGTCGCGACAAACATGGGCGAAGGCCGCTGGCAGATGCTGAAAATCGTCTGCGAAAACGAAAAGATTGACTGTTACCTGGAAGATGTATTGCTGACGGGTGCAACGGTGCCCTCATCGCCTTCGCTGGTGACGGTTGCAACCCGCGAACTGGCCACAAATACGATCCTGCTGAAGGTCGTCAACACGACGCATCACGAAGAATGGGCTTCGCTCGCCATCGAAGGCGGAAACATGGAGGGTGATGTGGAGATGATCCGGCTGACCGGCCCGGCGAACGGACGCAACACGCTGTCGCAGCCCGACGCGATCAAACCTGAACGGGAAAAAATCCATTTTTCCTTCAGACGCCCCATTACCTGCGTCTTTCCGGCCAATTCGGTGACCATCCTCCGTTTGAAAGAAAAATGATTGCCCTGTTGCATCGCCGTTCTCAATGCTCCATCCGCTTTACCTCTTCGACGTCCCATTGCATGATTTGTGCAATTTGTTCAATTTGCTGTGATGAAAAACCCTGCTCAATAAGATTTTTAACTTTACTTGCAAGAATGTCCTTTTGAGCGAGAGCTTCGAG
>JAITQL010000066.1 GCA_031288935.1 Tannerella sp. | reverse complement strand
CGGTCAACATCCGGGAGATCAAACCTCACCTGATATTGAGTGTGCCGGCGCTGGCCAAGAACTTCAAGAAAAACATTGAACAGGGCATACAGGCACAGGGAAAATTCATCGTCCGTCTGTTTCATTTCGCCCTGCGCGTGGGATATTGCTACAACGGCGAGGGCAGCCACGAGGAAGGACGCGGCTGGCGCATCCTGCTGAAACCGCTCGTCGGTTTGTTCAACAGGATGTTGTTTTCCAAAATCCGCGGGAATTTCGGAGGAGAACTGAAATTCTTCATCAGCGGCGGGGCATTGCTCGACAAAGACCTCCAGAAGTTTTACTACGCCCTGGGCATGCCGATGTATCAGGGCTACGGACTGAGCGAAGCCACGCCGGTAATTTCCACCAACGGCCCCCGGCGCCACTGCTTCGGGAGCAGCGGCATGCTCGTGAAACCGCTTGAACTGCGAATCTGCGATGCCGAAGGATGCCTTCTGCCGGATGGCGAAAAAGGCGAAATCGTTGTGCAGGGCGAGAACGTCGCGGCCGGTTACTGGAAAAATCCCGTATCTACCGGGGAAACCATCCGTAACGGCTGGCTTCATACCGGCGACATGGGGTACATGGAAGACGGCTTGCTGTACGTGATGGGACGTTTCAAAAGCCTGTTGATCGCTAACGACGGCGAGAAGTACAGTCCCGAAGGCATTGAAGAGGCCATGCTGGAATACTCCTCCTGCATCGACCAGTTGCTGCTCTACAACAATCAGAGTCCGTATACCGTCGCGCTGCTTGTTCCGAACCGCGAACGGCTGAAGGCGAAACTGTCGCAGCAGCATCTGGATTTGAAAACGGAGAAAGGCAAGATCGAGGCCATCCACATCATCCGGCGTCAGCTCGACCGTTTCCGCAAAGGCGGAGATTTGGATACGCTCTTCCCCAACCGCTGGCTGCCGGCTTCCTTTGCCATCCTGCCGGAACCCTGGACGGAGCAAAACGGAATGATCAACAGTACGATGAAGGTTGTCCGCCGGAAGGTGGAAAAGCATTACATGCACCGTATCGAACATCTGTTTACGGTGAACGGGAAAAATCCCGTCAATGCGGAAAACATCCGCTCGCTGTGAAGAAATTCAAAGATTCAAAATTCAAGGATTCAAAAATTCTTTCGCCGTTTCTGTGAAGTCTGGCCGTTGATTTCCGAATCTTTGAATCTTTGAATTATTGAATCCTTGAATTATTGATTTTTCCCGCAGCGAATCCAGACTTTTTTATTTCCGGCAAGCGTTGTAGCAAATACATACGTATCTCCCCCCTCTGCCATGCGGGTACGTTTGCGCAGTTCGGCCACCGTCAGGGGAAAATTGCGGACGGACAGATGCGCCTTCGGCAGGTCGCGGGCAATCGTCCTGCACATTCGGCCGTGAAACGGGATCACCTCCTCCACGCGAAACACCCGCCCGGGAAAGTCCGCCACCAACTCGTCCGAAGTATACAGATGACTGTGCACGTGCAGCTTTCCGACCTGCATCCGCAACGCCGTCTGCTTATACGCCCCGGCCTTCAGGATCGACGCATTCGGCTCGTAAAGATACCTTCCCACCTGTTCGCAAACCGGAGAAACACAGGCCTGCTCTTCCGAAAGAAGAAACCGGAACACCTGCTCCTCCCCCTCAGCCGTCTCGTTCACACAGTGAATCACCGGCTCCGGCGCCACCTTTCCGCGTTCCCAGACAAACAGTAATTCCTTGCACTCGTTTCTCACCGAAACCGCGTGCACGGCCGTTGCTCCGGGCAGCAAAGCCAGCGTATGCCGGATGTCGAGCATCGGCGAGAGCTTCGCAATCACCCTGGGCGCCTTCTCCAGCAGCGCGGGCAGCAGTTTTACCAAATCCGGCTCGCAGTCCTGCAAGGCTACCGCACGCACATTCCCTTCGCTGCGACGCGACGGGTCTACATAAAACACGTCCACCGCCGTCAGGCGCTCCAGCGCCTCCCCGGCTCCGGCATGACATCCGTGCACGTTTTCCACCCGCCGGACGGCAAAGTTGTGCATGGCAGCGTCAAAACACGCTTTGGAACGTTCCACATACGTCACCCGTTCCACCCTTTGCGCAAAATAATACGCATCCACACCCAGCCCGCCGGTCAGGTCGCAAAGATGCCTCTCCCCTTCCAGCAAGCCCAGCTTGTAACGGGCTGTCTGTTCCGACGAGCACTGTTCGGCCGCCGTCCGCGAAGGGAAAAGCAAACGGCTGTCCGCATACCAGGCCGGCAGTTTTTCACGCACCTGCCGTCGTGCGGCGATCTGTTCCACCGCGAAAGGAACGTCGATCTCCGGAAAACGCGCGGCAGAAAGCAACAAACCGGATAAATCATCTCCGGCATGAGTCTGAATAAATGTTTGTAAAGTATCCGATAACAGCATGGTGCAAAAGTACGAAGGAAAACCGGAAAACCGGGGCAGGGGGATTCAAAAATTCGTTGAGCGTTGAGAATGAAATGCCGCCGCCCCATCATTCTCCATTCCCCGGATTGCTTCACTCCATTTGCAAGGACGGAGCGCGGCCTCCCTTTCAGAATCCCTGTTGATTGCTAAACATAATCTTATTTGTTTCGGATCAGTTTATTTTTCATCAATAAAACTATTTGCTAAAGAAACGATTAAATCGGATTGCTCCGTAGAAAAAACATATCCGGAACCAATCGACCGTTTATATAATTCGATATGATCCCGATAATATTCTACCATGGGCGGATATTGATCTCCAAGCATGACATGCGCCACGGGAATGAGAGTCCTCTGGCGTTCCGGGTATTGTTCAAACCTTGACAAAAGAGTCTCAACCGGCTCCTGCTTGTGACGATGTTCGATTTCATTTAATATCTCCTGTCTGGTAAATAGAAATTCAAGGCCGAAAATCCTTTCAAGTTCAAAACCCGGCCTGAAATTCTCGTCACCGGCAGAAGACTCGATGCAATCGAAATCTACCGCTTGATAGTATTTTATCAGCGCATGACCCGCATTGTCCCGTTTGAACAATTCACGGGCGCTGTTAAACCGCTCATAATACCTGTGCCATGTATCAACCGGCGTGGAACTGGAAAACAAAAAAGAACCTGAAAACAGCGGCGACCGGACTAACGCATCTATTAAACCCAGCGTAGAGATGGATTTCAACACTCCGTCGGGGAGTTGAACCAGCGTATACGCATCATCCGCGGTTTGCCATTCTTTTGATCCCGGCAGAACCGGATAAGTGTATGAATCCTCTACACCGGGGTAGCAGGCTCCGGAAGGCGCCAAAAGCGACCCTTCCTTTAACATGTTGTCTGCTTCGTCGCCACACGAATAACCGGTCAACAGACAGGATATGCATAACAAAAATCTACACCTGTTCGTCGTATAATATGTTCCCGCAGGTACTGTTTCTTTCTTCAGCTCCCACGGATTTTCTTTCAATCGACTTTATAATAAATTCTTTCTATTTTTCCCCGGCGAAATCCCGGTGTTCCATCCTGGTACAGTCCATACCGGATTGAAAATACAGTCAGCCACGAATCTACTGCCTGACAGTATTTCTCATTTTCGCCTGTTATCAGATTGGGACGCGGATCATAAGGATTTGCAAGAGGGTCATACGGATCAGAAGAGGTAGAAAACTCTAATACTTCTGTGTTTTGTATAGAAGTAATACGTCCGTTCACTGACAACCCATAAGGTTGTTCTTCTGTTGTTATTTGTGCGTTTGAAATACATGCTATTGCACAAAACAGGGATAATAAAATTCTTTTTTTCATAACTCAACCAGTTTATATTGTAAATATCTCTTTTTGCTTTCGTTTAATATCATTAATGTGTTATTTTCACGCTTGAATGAATCCAATTCATATAAGAAGTGATAAAATAAATTGCCGTTACCGGGAAAGTCATAGCCTATCTTAGACATAACAAAAATGTTTATATTTTGCAAGTCAATGTGGATAGATACGAATACTAATTGAAGTACTCCCACCCCTTTTTCATCAATCGCAAGCGTATAGCATTTTCCCTGTTCACATTCAACAGGTTCGGGGGCGATCCATTCTCCCGTATCCTCATCAAACAAACCTGTCAATTCCCAGTTGGTATTCTTCAAATCCTTCAAGCCGTCTACTTCATCACAACATGAAAGACCTGTCAGAAGACAGGATATACATATCAGAAATCTAAATTTGTTCATATTATTACTTTTAATGTATGATTGTTTTTCCGAAGGTCATATTTATTTCTTCAGCTCCCGCCTTCCGGTTCGGGAGCTACTGTTTGACGCGGTTGCGTGCGGTAGGGGGAACGTACTTCAGCAGTTGGCTTCGAGAGTCGGAATACGAACGCATCACACCTGCTGTCTGCGTGGCCTGCCTGCCGGATTCAAGCGGAACACAGTCCGTCGCCTTCCGCAGGGCAACGATCCGAACACCCGTTCGTTTCGCCTTGCAGAGGATTGTCCGACAGACAGACCGTATTCCCGACAGGATATGCATAACCGCGCTCATAGACTTAAACTTTGGTTTAGTGTCCGCAAAGGGACGCAATATAATCCCGTTCGCTGTATCATTTTACGAAAAACGGCCACCGGCATCCATAAGGAAACAAAACGGATCGCCGCCATTTACGCATGTTGCATTCAATCGGGTCATACGGACAAAAACGTCCGTTTCCCTACGGAATAAAAGCCATAACGATGCTGCTCCAGGGGCCTTTCCGTCCGCGCGTATTCTCCCACCGGAGGCAGAAGTAGACGGCCTTGCCGCGCTGGCTCTCGTCGAACTCGAAGAGGCAGGGCGAGTGCGTGCAGAAGGTGGAATGAACCAGCTCGTCGATCGACGCGGGCGGCGCGTCGAGGATGGCATGGCGGATTTCGCAGCCCGTCACGTGCAGCGGTTTCCCCCTGCTGCTGCGGCCATATTCGCGGAAGACCACCTTCAGCTGCCGGAAACCGGCGAGGAAGATCAGGGCTTCGGGATACGATTCCGGCACGGACGCCGGCGTAAGCGTCGTGTCGCGGACGCGCAGTCCAAGCCCCACGCGGTCTTCGTTGGTCACCGCCCCGTTGTAGCGCAGATACCTGTTCACGAAACTGCGCACGGCGGCCGTTGCTTCGTCCGCCTTTTCCCTCCGTCCGCACCGGTCGCTCGATCCGGCGTTCGCCCGGTTTACCCTGGCAAACGCCGTCCGGTAAGCCTCCACAGCCGCTTCGAGCGACGCTTCCTCCCCGCTCGCGACCCCGAACCGTTCCAGGTTGTTCTTCAGATACGGCATGAATTTCTCAAGCCAGTTCAGCAAGGCCTCGTGGCGCCTCGGGATGTAATCATGCTGCGTCATGGCGGTCGAATTTCAGATACATGTTATCATATGGAAAACAGACGTGCAGGCGGTTTCGCCGGACAGCCCCGGCCGCATGGCACGGAGCCGCTTCCCCGACGGCCGTTCCGCCGGCAGCGGCGCACGAAGCAGCCTCCCCGCCGAACGTTCCGTCTGCCGTTCCGTCGTGTCTTCCCGTAATTGCGTCCGCAGACGGGAAAAATAATCCCGCAAGCCCTTCCGTAGCGGAGGATTCCTTGCAAATGGCGGGGGATTCCCCTAATTCCGCGGGGAGTTCCCCTAATTCCGCGGGGAGTTCCCCCAATTTTGCGGGGAGTTCCCCCAGTCTTGCGGGGGATTCCCACAATTTCGCGGGGAGTTCCCCGCAAACGGCGGGGAACGGTTCCAAAGTGAATGACCGATGTACCGAAGAAGGGGATAACCGGCTGTAAATAGCTTCCATACGTTACTGATTATTGAATGAACGGGAGCAAAGGTAAGACAAAAGTACGTGATATGCGCATGAAAAGCAGAGAAATTGAAATCATTCCCTCTCCTGCCCTCCCCTCCTCCCGACAGGAACGGAAAAAGGAACGGCGATCCTGTTTTCCTCCGAACGGCAACCTCCGGAGGGGAAGGATGAAGAAGAATTGAGAATGGAAAATGGAGAATGATGGGAGTGTGGCATCTCATCATTATTAATTCCCCGAGCTGCTTTGTGCCTCGCAGTGGCGGCGGTGTTGTTAGCAGTGGCAGTGAAGCGCATGGTGGCCATGCCGGTGGTACATCCGTTCATCCCGGCAGGGATGGCAGTCCGGTAGAAAACCCTTCTGCCGGCGCTCTCGCATCCCGTACGGGATGCAACATCACCGTGAGGCGGCCGTTTCTACCGAACTCTCATTCCTCGCGGAATGGCGGCGCGACGAACGCCCGTCTCCCGTTTGGACGGCATTCGCAATGCGGTGGCAGGTATTCAAAAAGGGATGCCGCACCCCGTCCTTGCAAACGCAGTGAAGCAATCCGGGAAATTGAGAATGGAGAATGGAAAATGGAGAATGATGAGGCGTGGCATTTCATCATTCTCCATTCTCCGTGCCCGAAACCCTCGCTCCCCTCTCTTGTGGAGAGGGGTCGGGGGAGAGGTCTTACGGAATGGCGGCGCGGCGATTGCCCGCACAACCGTCCGTCCCCGCAAACAGCGGAAGGGCGTTGCCCTGATGAGCAGTAGCACGGGGCAACGCCCTGTGACCCCGTCGGCCACCACCGCCGAAGCGCTGAAAGGGCGCAAGCCCGGATATGTACCTGCTCGCGCCCTTTCGGGGCTTGACCGTTGTCGCGTCGCCGTGCACGGGCCGTTGCCCTTCCCGTCGGCTATGCCGGCGAGGACATGTCCCCGTTGTTTGATTCGCGGATTGTGAACTGTGAATCCCTCCGTTAGATTGGCGTGCCGAAGAGTGTGGCCGAGGAGGCGGCGGTGATTTTTACACGCACGTACTGTCCGATTTTAAACGTCTGCCTGTCGAAAATCACGACCTTGTTTTGTTCCGTACGGCCATACAGCTGCTCGCGCGAGCGTTTGGAGAAGCCCTCTACCAGCACGTCAAACTCTTTCCCGATGTCGCGCCGGTTGCTGGCCTCCGAAAGTTCGTTTTGCAGGCCGATCAATCCCTGTAGCCGGCGGAGTTTGACGTCTTCCGGCACGTCGTCCGGCAGATGCAGGGCGGCATACGTGCCCGGACGTTCGGAGTACTTGAACAGGAAGGCGGAATCGTAGCCCGCTTCGCGCATCAGCGACAGCGTGGCCTCGTAGTCGGCTTCCGTTTCGGAGTGATAGCCGCAAAACAGGTCGGTCGAGATGCTGCACGCCGGCAGCAGGCGGCGAATGGCGGCGATGCGCTCCAGATACCACTCGCGCGTGTATTTGCGGTTCATGATGTGCAGTATGCGCGAACTGCCGGACTGTGCCGGCAGGTGAATGTGTTTGCAGATGTTTCCGTGCGAGGCCATGACCCGCAGCGTTTCGTCGCTCATGTCCCTGGGGTGCGAGGTGGTGAAGCGGATGCGCATGTCCGGCGCAGCTTCGGCCACGCGCGCCAGCAGTTGAGGGAATCCGACCGGACAGCCATGCTCTTCAAAGCGGTAGGAGTTGACGTTTTGTCCCAGCAAAGTCACTTCGCGGTATCCGCGCGCCTGCATGTCCGCAACTTCGTTGAGGATGCTTGCCACGTCGCGGCTTCGTTCCCGTCCGCGCGTATAGGGCACAATGCAATAGGTACAGAAGTTGTTGCACCCGCGCATGATGGAGATGAAGCCGGAAATGTGCAGGCCGCCCAACTTCAGTGGAATGACGTCGCGGTAGGTTTCCTGCGTCGAAAGCGAGACGTTGATCGCCTTCTCGCCGCGTTCCACGGCGCCCACCAGATTCGGCAAGTCCATGTACGAATCCGGCCCTGCCACCAGATCCACGCCGTGCAGACGGATCAGTTCGTCCTTGACGCGCTCCGCCATGCAACCCAGTACGCCGATAATTAACCCTTTCTTTTTCCTGCGCAGCGACCGGAAGTATTGCAGCCGCGCCAGCACGCGCTGCTCTGCATTGTCGCGCACCGAACAGGTGTTTACAAAGACGGCGTCGGCCTCCGCCGCGTTTTGCGTCAGAATGTACCCGTCCGTTTGCATCACGGAAGCAATCACTTCACTGTCCGCCACATTCATTTGGCAACCATACGTTTCCATGTACAGTTTGCGTCCCGGCGGCTCCATGTCTCGAAAATCTTTCATATCTTTTTTCCCCGAAGATGATTCCGTGTCAAAATAAACACCTACTTTTGGGCTGCAAAAATAAAAAATTAAAACGTATGGACAATCATGTTGGAGACTGGTTATATTATATTGTGATACTGGCAGTGGCTGCCATCAGCTGGCTGAACAGCGCGAATAAAAAGAAGCGCCGGGAGCAGTCGCAGACGCCCGCTCCGTCGTCGTCGTGGCCGGAGGAAGAGTTCCTGCCGCCCCCGCCGCCCCCTGCACCGCGTCAGACAAAGCGTCAGACGCCCCCGGCCGTTCCCTCGCAACGCCGGGCAGAGTTCCGTCACCGTCTGTTTACGCCGGCGGAAGAAGGCGGGCGGGCAATAGCATCCCAGATTCTGTATGAGGAAGAGCCGGGAACGCCGCTGGTCGAAACGCTGGAACTGACCGATCCGGATACCTTCCGCAAGGCAGTCGTTTATGCAGAGATCATGAACCGGAAATACGAGTGACGGACTGGCGGGACGACGGCCGGCGGTCTGCAAGTATTTTACGCGGCACGGTTTTGTGCGCTGAAAAGAATCGCAGGCCACGCCCGATGCCGTCAACCAAAGGCCGCGCCCTTTAATGGACGGCATCGGGCAACGTCTGCGGCGTTTCATGCACAATACCGTCCCGTGCACGGGATAAAAGCGCCGGTTGCCGAAAAATAAACCGCCGGGTTTGGGCGATTGTGATAACAGTGTTATCTTTGCACCGCAAAATTTAATCTAAGAAGAAAATGGCTTTAAACTTTATTACTGCCGAAGAGGCAGCATCTTTTGTGAATCACGACGACAGCGTCGGATTCAGCGGGTTCACGCCGTCAGGCTGTCCCAAGTTGATCCCTATGGCCATCGCCAGGCGTGCGGAGGAAGAGCATGCCAAGGGGAATCCTTTTCAAATCGGAATTTTTACGGGTGCATCTACCGGCGACCGCATCGACGGCGCCCTGGCACGCGCCAATGCCGTGAAATTCCGCAGTCCCTACCAGTCGAACAAGGACTTGAGAGCGTCGCTGAATGCGCGTAAGGCGCAGTACTTCGACCTGCATCTCTCCGCCCTGGCGCAAGACTTGCGGTACGGCTTTCTGGGGAAGCTCCACGTGGCCGTCATCGAGGCGGCCGACGTGACCGAAGAGGGTGAAATCCTCCTCACCGATGCGGTTGGCAATACGCCGACCTTCGCCCGGCTGGCAGACCGGATTCTGATTGAACTGAATCATTTCCATCCGAAGGAAATCCGCGGCATGCACGACCTGTACGAACCGGCCGATCCTCCGCACCGCCGCGAAATACCTGTCTATACGCCCTCTGACCGTATCGGGTCGCCGGTATTGAAGGTCGATCCGAAGAAGATCATGGGCGTGGTGGAAGCGACTACCCAGCCCGACGGAAGTACCTTTACCCCGCTCGACGACGTCACGCTCGCCATCGGGCGCAACGTGGCTGCCTTTTTAGTCGGCGAAATGCAGGCCGGACGCATTCCGGAGTCCTTCCTGCCCCTCCAGAGCGGAGTGGGAAACATTGCCAACGCCGTACTGGGCTGCATGGGCGAGAACGAGGGGATCCCGGCATTCAGCATTTACACCGAAGTGATTCAGGATGCCGTTATCCAGTTGATGAAACAGGGGCGCGTCACGTTTGCCAGCGGCTGCTCGCTCACGCTCAGCAAGGAGGCGCTGAATGAAGTGTATTCGCGTCTCGACTTCTACAGGGACAAACTTCTGCTCCGTCCGCAGGAAATATCCAACAATCCCGAAATAGTCCGGCGGATGGGGTTGATCACCATCAACACGGCGCTCGAGGTGGACATCTTCGGAAACATCAATTCGACGCACGTCTCCGGCACGCGGATGATGAACGGCATCGGCGGATCGGGCGATTTCACGCGCGGCGCCTACCTGTCCGTCTTCACCACGCCGTCCACCGCCAAGGAGGGTAAAATCAGCGCCTTCGTGCCGATGGTGTCGCACACGGATCACAGCGAACACTCCGTCAAAATCATTGTCTCCGAATATGGAGTCGCCGATTTGCGCGGTACTTCGCCCGTACAGCGTGCACGCCTGATCATTGACAACTGCGTGCATCCCGACTACCGTCCGCTCCTGAACGAATACCTTGACCGGGGCGTTGCAGGGCATACGCCGCAAGACCTCAAGGCCTGTTTCGCCTTCCATCACGCGCTGGCGGACAGAGGCGACATGCACCTGACGGACTGGAGCAAATATTGAACCCGCACCGGCGAAATCCGGGAAAGACCGCCGGCGTCCACACGGACGCCGGCGATCGCCGCCGGGAATCACCGCAAAACCTGTCATTATGTTAGACATTTCATCCATCCGTTCCGACTTTCCGATCCTTCAGCAGGAAGTGTACGGAAAACCGCTGGTGTACTTCGACAATGCGGCGACGACGCAGAAGCCGCGTTGCGTGGTCGAGAAGCTGACGGAGGGATATTTCCATGCCAATGCCAATATTCACCGGGGCGTACATTTCCTCAGCCGGCAGGCTACCGAAGCGCACGAAGAAGCGCGGCGCACGGTGCAGCGCTTTCTGAACGGGCGTTCGCCGTCGGAAATCATTTTTACGCGCGGCACGACCGAGGCGATCAACATGCTGGCTTCGAGTTACGGCAAAGCGTTCATGCAGCCGGGCGACGAGGTGATTGTCACGGCGATGGAACATCATTCGAATATCGTCCCCTGGCAGTTGCAGGAGATGAAACTGAAGGTGATTCCCCTCAACGAACGGGGCGAACTGGAGATGGAGGCTTACGGACGGCTGTTTTCCGAACGGACGCGCTTAGTGGCCGTCACGCATGTATCCAATGTACTGGGAACCGTCAATCCCGTAGCCGAAATCATCCGTATTGCCCGCGAACACCGCGTCCCGGTACTGATCGACGGGGCGCAGGCCGTGGCGCATCTGCCGGTAGACGTGCAGGCGCTGGATGTCGATTTCTATGCCTTCTCCGGGCACAAGATTTATGCGCCTGCGGGCATCGGCGTCCTCTACGGCAAGGAGGAGTGGCTGGAACGCATCCCGCCCTACCAGGGAGGGGGCGAGATGATTGCCTCCGTTTCGTTCGAAAAGACGACGTTCAACGAACTGCCCTACAAGTTCGAGGCGGGTACGCCGGACTTTATCGGAAGTACCGCCCTGGCGGAGGCGCTTCGCTACGTCTCTTCTCTGGGCTGGGAGGACGTGGCGGCTCACGAGGCGGCGCTGCTGGCCTATGCCACCGAACGGCTTGACCGGATCGACGGGATGCGTATCTTCGGCCGGGCGGCGGAGAAGGGCGGCGTGCTGTCGTTTGCCGTGGGAGCGATTCATCCCTACGACCTGGGGATGCTGCTGGACCGCCTGGGAATCGCCATACGTACGGGCCATCACTGCGCGGAGCCGCTGATGCGGGTACTGGGCGTGGAAGGAACGGCGCGCGCTTCGTTTGCCCTGTATAACAGCAGGGAGGAAATCGACGTGCTGATGGCGGGTATCGAACGGGTCAAAGGCATGTTTTAATGGCGCTGCTGCCGTACCTCAAGGCGCACTGCGTGGAAGCCGGCTGCGACGAAGCCGGACGGGGCTGTCTGGCAGGCGCCGTCTTTGCCGCCGCCGTCATCCTGCCGCAGGACTATCATCACGCCGAACTGAATGACAGCAAGCAGTTGAGCGAAAAGAAACGATATGCCCTGCGTCCCGTCATCGAACGGGACGCCGTCGCATGGGCAACCGGCCTCGTCACGCCGGAAGAGATCGACCGCATAAACATCCTGAATGCTTCCTTCCTGGCCATGCACCGCGCCATCCGACAACTCGGCGTCGTTCCCGAACACCTGCTGATCGACGGGAACCGTTTTACGCCCTATCCCGGCATTCCCCATACCGCCGTGGTCAGGGGCGACGGCAAATACCTGAGCATCGCGGCGGCATCGGTGCTGGCAAAGACCTGTCGCGACGATTACATGCTCGTCCTGGCCGAGCGCTATCCGGCTTATCACTGGGAAGAAAACAAAGGTTACCCTACCCGGGCACACCGCGAAGCCATCCGCCGGTACGGTGCGACGCCCTGTCACCGGAAAAGCTTCACCCTCCTCCCGCCGCAACAGCTGTCGCTAACATTTCCATAGGATTCAAAAATTCAAGGATTCAAGGATTCGGCGTATCATGTGCAACTGCCGGTTACACGCCGCTGAAGGCGCTGAATCCGCCGTCGACCGGCAACAGCGCGCCCGTAATAAAGCTTGCGGCGTCCGAGCACAGGAACTGGACGGCGCCGTTCAGTTCGGTGATGTCGCCAAAGCGTTTCATCGGCGTCTTGGCCAGCACCTTGATGCTGCGTTCCGTGAGCGAGCCGTCGGGGTTGATCAGCACCGCCCGGTTCTGGTCACCGATGAAGAATCCCGGAGCAATGGCGTTCACGCGGATGCCGTCGCCGTATTTCAGCGCCACGTCCGAAGCCAGCCATTGGGTGAAGTTGGCAACCGCCGACTTGGCCGCCGAGTAGCC
>JAITQL010000051.1 GCA_031288935.1 Tannerella sp. | reverse complement strand
ATCCCGATTTTCCGTATGACCGGATTCATCCGAACGGGCCGAAAGATCCTGCCGAACGCGAGGCGGCCAACGGGAAACGGGATGTGAAAAAGTATCAGCAGTATATTAAAAATCAGCTGACGGAGCTGTTCACGCAGTATGGCCGGATCGACGAGCTGTTTCTGGACTTTTCCTATCCGGGCGAGGATGGCAAGGGACGGGCGGACTGGGATTCCGAAAACCTGCTGAAGCTGATTCGACAGTTGCAGCCGGGGATTCTGGTGGACGACCGGGCGGATCTGAACGATACGGACTGGGGCTGGGACTTCAAGACGCCGGAGCAGTTCATGCCGGCGGAGTGGCCGTCGGTGGACGGGCAGCGCGTGCCGTGGGAAACGTGCCAGACGTTCTCCGGCTCGTGGGGCTATCATCGCGACGAGACGTCCTGGAAGAGCGTGCGGCAGCTGATCGTCATGCTGATCGAGGTGACGGGCAAGGGCGGGAATCTGCTGCTGAACGTGGGGCCGACCGCGCGGGGCGTATTCGACAGTCGCGCCAATGACCGGCTCGAGGGGATGGGGCAGTGGATGCGCCATCACGACCGTTCGATCTACGGCTGTACGCAGGCGCCGGACGGGTTCGGGGCGCCGGACAACTGCCTGCTTACCTGGAATCCGGCAACGAAGCGGCTTTATGTCCATATCCTGGAATGGCCGGTCAGTTCGCTGCGCCTGCCCGGTTTTGGAGGCAAGTTCAAGTATGCGCAGCTGCTGAGCGACGCTTCGGAGGTGGGCTTCCGCGTCGACGGCGACGAGGTGACGCTACACCTGCCCGTGCTGAAGCCGGATGTGGAAGTGCCGGTCATCGAGCTGTTCCTCGAGTAGCCGTGGCGGTTGCCCGCGAACGTGCGGAAATGACGGAAAGGCGGAAGGGAAACGTGAACGGGGCCGGGCGCTTTTCAAATTGTCGCTTTGCCTCCATTTCTATTGCTAAATGAACGGTTCATTGAACTCAATGAACCGTTCATTTAGTTCAATGAATGTTCTATTGAGTTCAATGAACTCTCCATTGAGTTCAATGAATGTTCCATTGAGGTAAATGAACACTCTATTGAGTTCAATGAACTCTCCATTGAGGTAAATGAACACTTCATTGAGGTAAATGAATGTTCCATTGAGTTCAATGAATATTCCGTTGAGGTAAATGAACGGCCCGTTCCATGAAATGTGATCAAGGCGACAATTTGGAATGCATCCAACGGGCTTCCAGCGGGCTTCCCTCCACGCCTTTTTGCATGACGTGAAATAAAAATGAAGAATCTTGGATTCATTGAATCGCTGTTTCCTTTTTATCCGAATAATTTATTACTTTTGCAACCCTGAATGTGAGCAGATAAAGAATCACTTAATATGAAACACTGGATGATATATATGGCATTGACGGCAGTAACGGCGGCCTGCGGGCACCGTGAAGGGGAGCAGGCAGGTACGGACGCTCCCGCAGAAGGTTTTCAGTACACGGCAGACCGCTTTGCCGACGTGGAAGTCCTTCGTTACCGGGCGACCGGCTTCGAGTCGCTTTCCCTGCAGCAGAAACAGCTTCTCTATCACTTGTCGGAGGCCGCCCTGAAGGGACGCGACATGCTCTTCGACCAGAACAACCGCTACAACCTGGCCGTCCGGCACGCGCTGGAGGCCATTTATGTGCGCTATGAAGGCGACCGCGGCGACGGGCAGTTCAAGGCGCTGGAAACGTACCTGAAACGGATCTGGTTTGCCAACGGCATTCATCACCATTATGCCGAAGACAAGTTTGCACCCGGTTTCACGGAAGCGTTTTTCCGCGAATGTATCCTGCAACTGGACGCTTCGCTCCTGCCGCTGCGCCGGGGGCAAAGCGTGAACGAGTGGCTGAAGGAAGTGACGCCCGTCATGTTTGATCCGGACGTCATGCCCCGGCGAACCGTGCAGAGCGGCGATGGCGACCTGATAGCGGCTTCGGCCAACAATTACTACGGACAGGGCGTCACGATGAAGGAAGTGGAGGCGTTCTACGGCCGGATGAAAGATCCGTCCGATCCGCACCCCGTCTCCTTCGGACTGAACAGCCGCCTGGTAAGGGAAAACGGCCGGCTTGCAGAGAAAGTCTGGAAAGTCGGCGGATTATATACCGAAGCGATTGAACGGATCGTCGACGAACTGCGCCGCGCCGTGCCGTTTGCCGAAAACGGCGCGCAGAAAGCCGTGATCGAGAAACTGATCGAGTATTACCGGACAGGCGACTTGAAAACCTTCGACGCATATGCCATCCTGTGGGTGCAGGATGTCGATTCGGAGGTGGATTTCGTCAACGGTTTTACGGAAACTTACGGCGACCCGCTGGGATTGAAAGCCAGCTGGGAAGCGACCGTGAACTTCATCAACCGCGAGGCCACCAAACGGACGAAAACCATCAGCGATCATGCGCAGTGGTTTGAAGACCGTTCCCCGGTCGACCCGCGGTTCAGGAAAAGGGAAGTGAAGGGCGTTACCGCCAAGGTGATCACCGTGACGATGCTGGGCGGCGACTGTTATCCGGCCACGCCCATCGGCATCAATCTTCCGAATGCGAACTGGATTCGCCATGAACACGGCTCCAAGTCCGTCACGATCGAGAACATCACCGAAGCCTACGACAAGGCTTCGCAGGGAAACGGCTTCCGCGAGGAATTTGTATGGAGCGAAAAGGAATCAGCCCTGCTGTCCGAATATGGTTTTGCGACCGACAACCTGCATACCGACCTGCACGAATGTCTGGGACACGGGTCGGGCATTCTTTTGCCGGGTGTCGACCCGGACGGCCTGAAGGCCTACAGTTCGACGCTGGAAGAAGCCCGTGCCGACCTGTTCGCGCTCTATTACCTGGCCGATGAAAAGCTGACGGAACTGAAACTGACTCCTGACCGGGAAGCCTACAAGGCGGAATACTACAAGTACATCATGAACGGACTGATGACGCAGCTGGTGCGCATCGAAGCCGGGAAGTACGTGGAAGAGGCGCACATGCGCAACCGCCAGTTGATCGCCCGGTGGGTGTATGAAAAAGGACAGGCGGAGAAGGTCATTGAGCTGAAAAAGCGCGACGGGAAAACGTATGTGGTAATCAACGGCTACGGGGCGCTGCGCGGCCTGTTCGGTCAACTGCTGGCCGAAGTGCAGCGCATCAAAAGCGAAGGCGACTTTGAGGCCGGCAAACAACTGGTCGAGACTTACGGCGTGAAAGTGGATGCCGTCCTGCACGCCGAGGTGCTGGCGCGTTATGCCAAACTGAACATCGCGCCCTACAAGGGTTTTGTCAATCCCGTCATGAAACCGGTGAAAAACGGCAAGGGCGAGGTGATAAACATCGTGCTGGACTATTCGGAAAGCTATGTCGCGCAAATGCTTCGATACGGCAAGGAGTATTCGTTCCTGCCCGTCTACAATGACTGAAGATTTATCGGGAAACCAATGAAGACAAACGTTCATCACAACCCGTTTAACAGGTTGCGGGATAAATTCAACGCCTATCTGGAAGAGAAAGGGCTTCGACGGACAACGGAGCGCTATGCCATTCTGGAGTGCATCTGTCTTACGGGCGGCCATTTCGACGTGGAATCGCTGCTGCAAATCATAGCGGAAAATCATTTCCGCGTCAGCCGCGCCTCCATCTACAACACGCTCGAACTGCTGAAGGATGCGGGACTGATCATCCGTCACCAGTTCACCTCGCAGCTGGTACGCTACGAACTGAAAGGCGCTGCACTGACCCATCACCACGTGGTTTGTTACTATTGCGGCAGCGTGAGCGAAATAAGAAACGAAAAAGTGAATATTACGGCGGATTACCGGATTCCCAAATTCACGCCCGAATATCATACCCTCTACATATACGGCATGTGTTCAAAATGCAAGTTCCGGTTGAAGAAATCGCAAAAGGAAAAGAAATAATTAATTAATGACCAACAGATAATGAAAACAGATGTATTATTAGGCTTGCAGTGGGGCGACGAAGGCAAAGGCAAAATCGTCGACGTGCTGACACCCCGCTACGATGTGATAGCCCGCTTTCAGGGCGGCCCGAATGCAGGACATACCCTGGAGTTTAACGGCGAAAAATACGTGCTCCGTTCCATTCCCTCGGGTATCTTTCAGGGAGAAAAGATCAACATCATCGGCAACGGCGTTGTACTCGACCCGCTGCTTTTCAAGGAAGAATGTGAAAGTCTGTCCCGGAGCGGCCACGACATCGTCAGCCGCCTGTATATTTCCAAAAAGGCGCACCTGATTCTCCCTACCCACCGCATCCTGGATGCGGCCAGTGAAACCTCCAAGGGAAACGCCCGGATCGGCACCACCGGCAAGGGCATCGGGCCGGCGTATACGGACAAGGTCAGCCGCAACGGAGTGCGTGTCGGCGACCTGCTGCACGATTTCGACAAAAAGTACGCCGAGGCCAAAAGCCGTCATGAAACCCTGCTGCGCGGCATGAACTTTGACTGTGACATTGCGGCGCTCGAAGCCGAATGGCTCGACGCGCTCGAATATCTCAGGCAATTCCGCCTGATCGACAGCGAACACGAGGTCAACCGGCTGCTGAACGAAGGCAAGTCCGTCCTGGCGGAAGGGGCGCAGGGCACGATGCTCGACATCGACTTCGGCTCCTATCCCTTTGTCACTTCATCGAACACCGTTTGCGCCGGATGCTGCACCGGTCTGGGCATTTCGCCGCACAGCATCGGCGAGGTATACGGCATATTCAAAGCCTACTGCACACGTGTAGGCAGCGGCCCGTTCCCCACCGAACTGACCGGCGAAACGGGCGACCTCCTCTGTGACCGGGGACATGAATTTGGCTCCGTGACCGGGCGCCGGCGCCGTTCGGGATGGATAGACCTGGTAGCGCTTCGCTATGCCATCATGATTAACGGCGTGAGCCGGCTGATCATGATGAAAAGCGACGTGCTCGACACCTTTCCGACCATTAAGGCCTGCGTCGCGTACCGCATCGACGGCCGGGAAACGGAAGCGTTTCCTTTCGAGATTGCCGAAACGAACGTCGCCCCCGTCTTTGTAGAGCTGCCCGGATGGCAGACGGACATGACGAAGATGCAGAGCGAGGACGAATTTCCCGAAGAATTTAATGCCTTCCTCTCGTTTTTGGAAGAAGAGCTGGGCGTACCCATCCACATCGTTTCCGTAGGCCCCGACCGCGCACAAACCATTCTGCGCTACACGGAAAC
>JAITQL010000216.1 GCA_031288935.1 Tannerella sp. | reverse complement strand
CGGCTAGCGACCCTTTAATCATTACATTGTCGCCCGGCAAGGGTTCGCCGGACGCATCGCTGACTGTACCTGTAACGGTAACTCCCTGTTGCGAGGATTGCCAAACGGACAGTCCGTTTGCATGATTCACTGCATAAGCCGGCGCTGTGTCCGGCCTGTTGCGTACCTTCCCGCCTTGCCTGTCCGCTTCTTCAGCCTGAAGTTGCGTAAAGCCCATCCACAATAGAAAAAAAGAATATTTTATCACTTTACCTGTTTTCCTGTAAAATATTCCTCTCAAGAATATCATTGTCATATTTCATCATTTTAAGTAATCTGTCGGGCTACCATACAATATTCATACCAAACCGTATACGGTTTAATTTTCAAGCGTATACGGGAATGTTGTTGCGGCAATAAGCCACAAAAATGCAGGGAAGTTTTACGTAAAACCACATTTATGTAGCGTAACACAGACAAAAGAAAGGGACACGAGGAATATCCATTCAACGAAATCAACTGAAAGGCCGTTGTTGCCTTGACATATACCGTGCGCGGGACGGTTACATGGAGAGGTTCAAGGCTTGAACCCCTTTTGAACGCTTGAACATGGCATTTGGAACTTTTTCATTGCACAAAAACAAGTACATGTGTACTCTTCGAATACGGCAAGAAAAACGCATGTCGATACCGCCGCAATGGCAAAGGGCATCGGCGGGAAACAGAATCTTTGACTTTAGAATCTTTGAGACATGACGTTGGCGGGCGGACGCCGGTTCAGCAGTTCGTGCTTCATGAAGTCCATGTACGGCGCCACATGGTTGAAGAATTTGGCGTAGCCGGCACAGAGGTAATTCAGTCCCGGTTCGCCCGATGCCGTTTTGGCAATCCTGTTTTTCGGACATTCGCCGTGGCAGGCGAACAGATACCGGCAGTCTTTGCATTGCTGCGGCAGCGTGTCGTACTTGTTGGCTCCAAAGAGGCGCTGTTTGTCCGAATACATCATTTCGAGCAACGTCCGTTCGTTGATGTTTCCCAGTTTGTATTCCGGATAGACGAAATGGTCGCAACTGTACACGTCGCCGTTGAACTCCATGACGCCGGCATGGCCGCACGTCCGGGAGAGCGTACAGATGCCGGGCGGTTCGCCGACCCAGTTGGCCAGCGTGGAATCGAAATACTGGATGTAATACGTCCCGACGTCCTGCCTGACCCATTCGTCGAAGATGGCGATCAGGAAATCGCCCCATTTCTCGGACGGGACATTCCACGGCGCCGGACGGCCGTCGACGGTCTCCACTATGGGCGCGAACTGGATGTAATGACAGTCGAGGCTCTTGAAAAACCGGTAAAACTCCAGGGGATAATCCACATTGTAGTCGTTCACCACGCCCATGACGTTAAATTCCACGCCGTGCTTCCCAAGCAGTGCAATGCCTTTCATCACCCGGTGGAACGACGGGCGGCCTTCGCGGTCTTTCCGGTAGACGTCGTGGCAATGCTGCGGCCCGTCGATGGAAATCCCGATCAGGAAACGGTGCTCCTTGAAGAAGCTGCACCAGGCATCGTTCAGCAACGTGCCGTTGGTCTGCAACACGTTGTCGACCCTGCGTCCGTCGGCGTATTTCTGCTGCAATGCGAGCGCCTTGCGGTAAAAGTCCATGTTGCGCATCAGGGTTTCACCGCCGTGCCACGTGAACAGCACTTCCGGCGTTGTATGGCTTTCCATGTACTGCCGGACAAACTCTTCCAGCAGGGCGTCGCTCATCACGTGATTCTTCACGGAGGGATACAGCTCCTTTTTCTCCAGGTAATAGCAATACTCGCATCTCAGGTTGCACACGGCGCCGACCGGCTTGAGCATCACGTAGAGCGGCCGCGCAAAGGGATTGATATACGTTTGAGGCGTAGGCATCATCAGTTGATTTATATCGTTCTGTTATTTGATTCTGTTCTTCGAAAACCGGTTCATGACGAACCGCCCGGCAAGGCTTAACGCCAAAACAATGAGCGTAAGCAGCAGCGCCGAGGCGTAAGCCCGTTCTCTCACTTCGGGAATGGGGCTGCTCAGCTGGAAGAAGACCGACAGCGGAAGCGTGGCCGCCGGTTGCCCCAGCGACACGGGGATATTGTCCGTAAAGCCGGCCGTAAACATCACGCCGGCCGCGTCGCCAATCGCCCGTCCGACGGACAGCAGCGTGGCCGTGACGATTCCCGGAGCAATCTGCCGCAAGACGACTTTGGCCGTTTCCAGCCGCGTCGCCCCCAGCGAATAGGCGGCTTCCAGCAATTCTTTCGATATCGATTTGGCGACTTCATCCATTGAGCGGATAAAGATAGGGATAATAAGTAGCGTAACGACAATGATGCCACCCAAAAGCGACGTTTTCAGTCCCAGGAAAATCATGACGGTGAACGCAAAGGCGCCGTACACGATGGACGGAATACCGAACAGGACATCGAACGTCAGTCGCGTAACATACGCCAGTCTGGAACCTTTTCGCAGATAGACGTTCATGTAGAACACGACCGGGATGCTGATGAGCAATCCCAGCAGGGTGGAACCGGAAACAATCATCAGCGAGCCGGCAATGGCGTTCAGTATGCCGCCTTCCTTGCCGAGGTAAAACCCGCCGCCGGGCAATTGACTGACCATTTCCCACGTCAGGGAGGGAAGACCGTGCCGGATGATCGTCCAGAGGATGCTGCCGAAAAAGGCAAACACCAGAAAGGTCGACAGGAGCATCAGTCCGCCGACGATCTTTTCTTCGATAAACTTGAATTTCATGCGTTGAAACTTTTTTCTACCCGGTGGAGTACCACGCGGGACAGGGCGTTAAAGATAAAAATGATCACGAACATCACCAGCGCGGCAAACATCAGGGCGGATTCGTACATCGGCATGGAGAGCATCTCTCCGTAGTTGTTGGCGATCAGCGCCGGCAGGGGATAGCAACTGTCGAACAGCGAAGCCGGCGTTTCCACCATGTTACCGCAGACCATCAGCACCGCCAGCGTCTCGCCGAAGGCTTTGGAGATGGACAGGACAACGGCGGCGATGATGCCCGGCATGGCTTTGCGCAGAACGACCAGCCGGGAAGTTTGCCACCGCGTAGCGCCCAGCGAAGCCGACGCTTCCCTGAAATCTTTCGGCACGGTCGAAAACAGTTCGATAAACAGACTCACCAGCAGGGGAACAATCATTACGCTCAGCACAATCCCGCCGGCCAGCACCGTGTAGCCGCTCGTATAATCCGTGAAATACGGCCCCAGCACATCGGCGATAAAGGGGACGATGATCAGCGTGCCCCACACGCCGTAGACCACCGACGGAATGCCCGCCAGAATGTCGAGTACGGGAAAGACCAGTTTCTTTACCCACGACATCGCATTCTCGGTCAGGAAAAGCGCCGTCAGCAGCGATACGGGCAACGCGATGCACACGGCCAGCAGCGTCACGTAGACGGAACTGAGGATGAAGGAAAAAAAACCGAATTGACCGGACAGGGGACTCCATTCCGAATCGGTGAGCAACTTCCACACGGAATGAGTTTCCATCATGGGCGCCGACTTGAAGTACAGTCCCGCGCCCATCAGGAACAATATCAGCAGCGAAACGCCCGTCAGCGTCTGCATGACGGTCTTCGCCGCCCGGTCCCGAAGGATTCTTCTCTTCAGCAGGGAGCGTTGCCGGTCGAAAACCTCCATGCTAATTTAATTTCAGGAGTTCTTCCGTCAACTTTTCCTCGTTTAAACCGATGTATCCGGTTTCTCCGACGAATTGCTGTCCCTCGGTAAGCACGTATTCCAGGAAAGCAATGACTGCGGGCTTGACCGGTTTGCCGCAAGTCACGAAGTACAGGTCGCGCGCCGGAGGCGAAGGATACCGTCCGTCGCGGATGGCGTCCACCAGGCTTCCGGTGGACTGGTAGAAATCTTCTTCCGGGTCGACGACGCCGTTTTCGTTGACGTCAATCGGGAGAACGTCCAATCCGGCAAAGGTCTTTTTCGTCTTCTGGTCATACGCATACGCAATGTTATTGTATCCGATACCGGCCTTGTCCTTTCGCACGGCGTCCGCCACGCCCGGATCGCCGAAGACGGCCGTTGCTTTCAGCTGTTCCTGTCGGGCGTCGAACCACGCGGCAAACGTGGAAGCGGCGCCGCAAGCGTCGGAACGGGTGAACACATGTACCGGCACGTTGCTGTCTATGCCGAAGGCCTGCCCCCAGGTTTTAAATTCGCCGTTCCACAACCGTTTGGCCACGTTTTTAGTCAGTCCCGTTCTTTTGAGCGCCGCCACATCCGGATGGCCGGCATTGATCGTCAATACGACGGCATCCTTGACGGTGGCAAAACCGAGTGCGCCTTTTTCCGTTTCTTCGGAGTAAATTTCGCGCGAGACCATGCCGATGTCAACCACCCTGGCCAGCACATCCGTCATGCCCTTTCCCGCTCCGCCACCCGAAACATCGAACCGCACATTCGGATGTATCTTCTTAAATTCCTCCGCCCACTTCACCGCCATCGGATACAGCGCAAAGGCGCCGGACAACTGGATGTCTCCCGTCAGCCCGCCCGCCTGAAGTTCCTGTTTCCGACTGCCTGAACACGCGCTCAACAGCAATATCGCAACCCATACAACCACACTTGTTTTCCCCATAAATTTTTAATATCTGTTTGACGCTGCAAAATTATCCAAGAGGAAAGGTGACGGCAATACCATGATCAGGGTATATATGGATTCAAAAATTCAAGGATTCAAAGATTCGCCGGCAGTCTGCATCCCGGTTTGCTGAGTGGAAGGGATTTTTCAGGAAATATATTATCTTTACGGCTCATTTTATTCAGTCAGTATGTACAAGCGATTATTTTTTCTCAGTATCATTGCCGCCGCAGGGCTGCATTTATCGTGGGCGCCCCAACCGGTCAAATGGGTGGCAATCGGCGATTCCATCACCTATCTGAACGACCATCCCGCAGAAACGGGTAACCGGGTCGAGAAAGGGTATATGACGCGAGTGGTGGAGCAATTGCCGCATATCAGTTACGTAAACAAAGGGTATAATGGATGGACATCCATCGGGATTGCCGAAAAGATTCATGACCTGGGATTGGAAAAAGCGGATATCTATACCGTTTTCCTGGGAACCAATGACTGGTGGTCGGGACATCCCGTCGGTACAATCGCCGACTATACGGATAACACGGGGACAAAAACCGTCCACGGCGCTTTCCGTATCATCATCGACAAGCTGAAGAGCCTGAACAGCGAGGCTCGCATCATCCTGCTAACCCCTTTGCAACGCGGCGATTTTGTCTACATCGGCCAGTACGGGAATCTTGCGCACGGCTCGTACCGCGCCAAAAACGGCCGGCAACTTGCCGGCGTTGCCGCCGCGATCCGGAATATCGCACGGCTGGAAGATTTGACGGTGATCGACTTGTATAACAAAAGCGGGATTACTCAAAAGAACATGGTGAAATTCAAACGCCTTAAAGACCCGTCCACCGGAAGCTATAAGGCCTATGCGTATCCGGACTACGTGGACAAGGCTTTTGATCCCGAAAATGACGAATATCCCTATCCTGTCGAGGCCATTGACATGACGTACGACGGCCTGCATCCGTCCGATAAAGGCAATGCGGCCATTG
>JAITQL010000214.1 GCA_031288935.1 Tannerella sp. | reverse complement strand
GTTTCTGACGGTTGTCAACAATGCGCCGGCCGAAATCAAGGCGTATGTGACGAACGGGCAGTACGGACATCCCGTGCCGTCGCTCGGCGAGATGGGATATGGCGGCTTTGTATTCCGCTATCTCGTTGAAGGCGAGGCTGACTGGCACGAAGCGTTGTCGACCGGCCTGCACGTCACCGTTCAGTTCGACGACGGGCAGCGCGGCAAGCGTGTCACCTGCACTGCCGCATGGTTCAATCCGCGCCTCGAACGCGGGCCGCACAGCGAAGAAGTGACGTTGATCGTGAGCTAAGGGAATGGAGAACTGAGTGTTGATGTGAAATCCTTTCTGCCGGGCGAACTGTGCTTACGGCGTCGATTTTTCCGCACTTTCGGCGCTGTCGGCCGGATTGTCTTCCGGTTCGGTCGGGGTGGCGGTTTTTCTTCTTCTGAAGATGTTGGCAAACGAGTCGAAATCTTTGTAATACATCAGTCCAACGCCTTGACGGGTAAGCGATTTCATGTTGTAGCGATACATGTCGTTGGCGTGATTATAGGCTTTCAGACGGACTTCGCCGCTCGGAGTCAACTTGTATTCCAGGTCGAACTCGCCGATAAAGGCGCTGGTCTGGATGAAGTTGTTCTTGTAGCCGAAGTTGCCGTTGAAGAGCAGGCGGTTGTCCAGCAGCTGACTGGAGAGCAGCATCTCTATTTCGGTATCCGTCACGCCGTCCTGTCGCGAACGGATGTTGGTGCCGATCTGCACTTTGTCCGTCAGGCTGTTCAGGATGTTGGACAGCTGGGAGGATAGCGCCGACGAGGCGACGGCGCTGAACTCGTTGCTCCGGTAATCGTTTCTCGAATAGTCGGGCGTATAAAATTTGTTCAGCGCAAGCAGGTAGACGATTTGCCGCGCCATCATGTCTTCGGTGTCGATGAACGACTTTACCTGTCTGGCCAGTTCGCCGGTGGAGTTGGGCAGTTCCATGTCGAACGAAATCGTCGGATTCCGCAGATGGCCGTTCAGATTCAGTACGCAGTTGATGGGGATACTGGTGCGCAGGGTCTCCTGGGTGAGCGACTGGTCGAGGTCTTCGATGTTGGCGGTCAGGAAATAGATGGCCTGCAGGCTCAGGTCGGCCTCCATCGGATCGCCCCGGAAATCAATGCGGCTGCCTTCGCGAAGTTGAAAATCCTTGCGAATCAACTGTTGCAGGCTGAAGTTGTAGCTGCCGTTGCGGATGGTATAGCCGCCGTGCATGGCGACCATGTCCGTGCGCGAATCGTACTGTATCTGTACGTCGCCGCTGCCGTTCCCCCTAATTCTGTCGCCGCTTGTGCGATCCATCACCAGTTCCAGGCTGGCGTCCGGCGTAACTTCTACCAGGCAGTTGACGTGTACTTCGGCGCCATCGTCTTCATTTTCGCCGGCGGGACGGGGCGTCACCGCGACCGGACGGGGCGTGGCTTCGGCCTGCCTGTCCCGGAAGGAAATGAAATCGTATTCTCCGGCGGTGGAGCCGTTCATGAAGCTAAATGCCAGGCTTGTTTTCGGATTGCTCTGGATGGTGGCGTCGACGGTCACCTGCTGTCCGGTTCCCTTGATTTGGGCGTTTCCGCTGCCGTAGAGCGCGCCGTATATCTGGGGATTGACGCTTTGCGGCGCGTCGTAGACCAGCAGGTTTTGCGCCTGCACCGTCACCAGAAAGGTGAAATCCTCCAGGTAGTTGTGCTGCACGTCAAAACTGACGGTTCCCCTGTTGCCGCTTGCGTCGTGCACCGCAATCTCTTTGCCCTGGAAAGAGGCCGGCGTGACACGTACCGTATCGGAAAACGTGTAGGCCGTATTCAGGAAGTTGACGCCGATACGTCCTTCGCTTACGAACGCCTGCCCTTCAAAAGACAGCTTGCTGAAGGGGCCGAACAGGCGTATGTTTCCGTAGGCAAACCCTCCGACGACTTTCGTGAAGCCGTCCACGTAGGGATGGAGCAGCGAGAGGTCAAGGCCTTGGGCATCGAAACGGATCGAAAGCCCTTCTTTGGCGCCGACCGGATAGATGTATCCGTCCACCTTTGCCCGGATGCTGTCGCTTTTGCGGATCGTTCCCCGCAACAGAATGCCTTCCTCGTCGCTGTCCCATTCGCTGAAGAGTTCCAGTTCCCCCTGCACGACCTGATTGAAGGAGAAATTCCGCACCGTCAGATTGGGCTTGGTGTTCATGACCGGCGTTCCGTAAAGATTGTTCAGCGAAACGACGCCGGTGGCCCGTCCGCCGAACTGCAAGGCCGGGATATTGACGATGTCGAAGATATGACTGAGTTCGATGTCGTTCAAATCGACGAGGATGGCTTCCTTCGGATTCCCGACGGAGGCGGTGCCGTTGATACGCAGGTATTGTTCGCCTTTCGAGATGTAGAAATTGTCGATGGTGGTGTTGCCGTTCATGATGGTTGCGGAAGCCGGTTCCATGTTCCAGATGCTGTCGCGAACAATGATCCGGTTGGGTTCGAGCGTGATTTCCGTCCGCAGGGTTTGCTTTCCGTTTTCGTCCTTGTCGGCCACAAAGAGCGCCGAGGCGGAGAGGTTGATCCGGGCAATCGAGTCCCGATTCTTCAGGCTTGCGAACGACAGTTGCGTGTTGATCCGGTCGTTGGCCGCGTCGGAATGGATTTCGACGGCGCTGCGGATTCCCTTTTTATTGACGAACGCCGTTTTTGCCTGCAAACGGACTTGTCCCTCCGCATTGCCCAGTTCCACGGAGCCATACTCAAAGACCGACTTCCCGATCTTGAATTTAGGCAGCAGCGCGTCGAGCCGGAACGAATGGGTACGGTTGTCGTAGCGTCCGGAAAGCTGTCCCTGCTCGATGTTGGCGAACGGCCATTTGAAGGCGCCGGCGAGCGATTCGGTATTTTCGACGGTCATCGTCAGGTAAAACCCGTTGGGCGCCGTGCGTTCGCTTTCTTTCAGCGGCAGGGACGGCAGATAGACCCGCGCGGTGCGCAACAGCGACGGCAGCATGGAGGCAAACGAACAGGTTCCGTTGATTTCACCGTTCAGGATGTCCGACCGGAGGGTCAGTTTGCGGCCGTCCGACTTGTTGACCGCATCCAATTGCAGCGTGTCGAGCCGGAAACATTCCGCCGGCGTCGCGAATGAAAAATCGTTCACGGCGATCTGTCCGATGAAGTTGTCCGGATGATTGCCGGTGAAGTTGGCGACCAGATTCAGGGAAATCTTCGGCTGTTCGTAGCGGCTGAGGAGGTTCAGCCTGTCCGGCCTGAAGTCCGCAAGGTGTGCGGAGAAATGGAAGGCCGAATATTCGCCGTTGTTTTTGACGAAACCCTCCGCATGTAATTTCCCGTTGTTATCGTCCACGTCGATGCGGCCGTTAAATTCCCGCCGGCTGAAATCTCCGGCAAGCAGGAGGTTTTCGTAGCGATACCGGTTGTAGTCGAATTGAAATACCTGCGCCCGGATGTTTCCGGCAAGCGAGCCGTTTGCCGGGAGCGACGCATCCAGTTCGACCGAAAAGCGAACCGTCCCCAGCGGATTTCCTTCGTCAAACAACCGTCCGATATTCAATTCGGACGAAACGGCCCGGCCTGTCAGGGAAAGCGTCCTGTTTTCTTCCCGCTTGCGTTCGATCCGCATGTTCATCTCGATGTCGCCGATTTCGGACTGTAAATTGCCGGAAGCGGCCAGATGATTGACGAGACCCGATATTTCACCGGAAAAGGTCAGCTGTTCCAGCCGCATGAGGGGCGCGGGCAGCGTGAAGGGCGCTTCCTGCAGGCGGTTGACGATGTCGGCCGCTTTGCCGGCAGTCAACTGCAGCCGGTCGATGTTTCCGGACAGGAAAGTAGCTTCCGGGCGCGTAATATCCTTCAATTCCAGTTTTCCGAGGAGCGACAGGGTGCCGTTTTGCTTCAGCGTCAGTTCATGGACAGACAAGTCGTCCAATTCGCCGGAGAAGTCGGCAGACAGTTCCATCTGCTCCGTGAAATTCCGGAGCACAGGCGCAAAGGCGGCCAAGTCCCGCAGGCAGATGCGCGACGGTTCCAGGTGTAGCCCGACAGGCCAGTCCGTCCATGCCGGCGTCGATGCGGCAGCGCTGTCCGCTTCGGGAAACCGGAGGTGTGCACCGGTGATTTGCACCAGCGATTCGGGCAGGCGAATATCCAGGTTGCTGACGGATATGCCCTGCCGGTTCCCGCTCAAGTTCATGGACAATTTGTCTAACCGGAAGCCCGAACGTTCCCGCAAACTTACTTTCCGGATGTGAAGGGACAGGCTGTCGTCGCGGAGCATCTCCAGTGAAATCTGTCCGCCCAGTTCCTGAACGTGCAGGTGTTTCGCGTCGAATTTGCGGTGTTCGGCCGGCGCATCGGCCACGTCGTAGCGGACATTGCCGCGTTGAAACAGGATGGAGTGTATTTGCAGGTAGGGGGTTGCGTGTTGCGCCGTGTCTTTGGAAGCAAGGGCGTCGAGCACAAATTGCAGGTTGAGCGGACTGCCGTCCGTTTCCCGATTCAGGTTGAGCGAAAAGCCAAACAGACGTACCGTCGTGAAAACCCACTTTTTCCGGAAAAGCGGCGCCAGTTTGAATCCGGCAGAGAGGTGGTCGGCCTCGAACAGCCGTTCACCGCGGCGGTCGTCCAGCGAAACCTCTTTCAAGACCAGCCGGTTCAGCCACTCGACGGTTACGCTCCCCACCGTCACGGGAACATTCAGTTGCGCGGATAACGCTTCACTCGCTTTTGCCGCAATCGTTCGCTGCACTTGCGGAACAAGCAGCGCCGCCTTCGGGACGGCATAAAAAAGCGTCCACAGGGCGAGCAAGCCGATTACTATGTATTTTAGAACTCTAATGGTTTGTATTTTTTATTTGTTAGCCTGACTGGAAAACCTTTCCGTACAAATCCCGCCAGCCGTTTTTTTCCCGGCAATGTCAAATTTGCCATGCAAAAATACGATATATCGCAATAGATTTCGTTATTTTGCGGCAAATTTTTGTCGATGAGTATAACTATTCTGGGAATTGAATCGTCCTGCGACGATACTTCATGCGCCGTGATACGCGACGGCGTGTTATTGTCCAACATCATAGCCGGACAGGGCGTGCACGAGGCCTACGGCGGCGTGGTGCCGGAGCTGGCGTCGCGCGCCCATCAGCAAAATATCGTTCCCGTGGTGGCGGAAGCTTTCAAACGCGCCGGCATCGCGCCGGCGGAAGTGAACGCCATTGCTTTTACGCGCGGGCCGGGACTGCTCGGTTCGTTGCTGGTCGGCGTTTCCTTTGCCAAAGGACTGGCTGTTTCGCTGCAACGGCCGATCATTGAAGTGAATCATTTGCAGGCGCACGTACTGGCGCATTTTATCAAACAGACGCCGGAAGAAGACCGCGTCCATCCGCGTTTCCCGTTTCTTTGCCTGCTGGTTTCCGGCGGAAACTCGCAAATCGTCAAGGTGAAATCCCGTAATGAAATGGAGGTCGTCGGGCAAACCGTCGACGACGCGGCCGGCGAAGCGTTCGACAAGTGCGCCAAAGTCATGGGACTGGGCTATCCGGGCGGGCCGGCGGTGAATCGACTGGCCGGCGAGGGGAATCCGAAGGCGTTTACGTTCGGCAAACCGCATGTTCCGGGATATGATTACAGTTTCAGCGGTCTGAAAACGTCGTTTCTGTATACGCTGCGCGATGCCCTGAAGCAAAATGCGGATTTTATCGAACAGCACAAGGCCGATCTGTGCGCCTCGTTGCAGGCGACGGTCATTGACATGCTGATGGATAAACTGCGCAGGGCGGCGAAAGATTTGAAGATAAAAGAAGTGGCCGTTGCCGGGGGCGTTTCCGCCAATTCGGGATTGCGGGACGCCTTTCGCGAACATGCCAAGCGTTTCGGATGGAACATTTACCTGCCGCCGAACGCCTTTACTACGGACAATGCCGCCATGGTTGCCATGACGGGTTACTTCAAATACCTGGACGGCGATTTCTGTCCGATGGACGCTGTCCCCTTCTCGAGGGTAACAATCGGATAGCAAGGGAATGAATAAAAAGAACCGTTTTTGAATATTGAACAGAACATTATGGATGTTGAAATTATTACAGTCGGCGACGAGTTGCTGATCGGTCAGGTGGTGGATACCAATTCCGCCTGGATGGGAAAGGCGCTGAATGAATACGGCTTTCAGGCCGTTCGGCGGACGGCCGTCGGCGACGTGGAGAAGGATATTTTCGCCGCAATGGATGAAGCCAAAGGCAGAGTTTCGCTTGTTTTGCTTACCGGCGGGCTGGGGCCGACCAGAGACGACATTACGTTGCGAACGCTCTGCCGGTATTTCGATTGCCGGCTGCATTTTTCAGCGGAGGTGTATGCAGACATTGAGCAAATGTTCCGAAGTCGCGGCCGCGAAGTGAATGCATTGACGCGCCTTCAGGCAATGACGCCCGACGGGTGTACCGTCATCCGCAACCGGGCGGGGACGGCGCCGTGCACGTGGTTTGAACGCGAGGATTTCGTCCTGGTGTCGATGCCGGGCGTGCCTTCGGAGATGAAGTGGCTGATGACGCACGAGGTATTGCCCCGTCTGGCGGAACGTTTCCGCAGAGATGCGCATATCCTGCACCGGACGTACTGGGTCAGGGACTATACGGAGTCGGAACTGGCCATGCGCCTGTCCGGTTTTGAGGACGAGCTGCCCCCGTCCGTCAAACTGGCCTACCTGCCGCAGGCGGGTGCGATCCGTCTGCGCTTGTCGGCCTGCAGTCCGCAGGAAGCCGTGGCCGCCGAAGCAATGGCGGTATCGCGGAAGCAGCTGGAAAGTCTGCTGGAGGGACACATTTTTGCCGAAGAGGATAAAAACATCGAAGCCATAGTCGGCGAGCGGTTGCGCAAACAGGGCAGCACCGTCGGAACGGCAGAAAGCTGTACGGGCGGCGCCATAGCAGCGTTGCTGACGTCGATTGCGGGCAGTTCCGATTACTTTGTGGGGAGCGTGGTATCTTACGCCAATACGGTAAAGCAGCATGTACTGGGCGTATCGGGCGAAGATTTGCGACAGCATGGCGCCGTCAGTCGCGAGGTGGTGGAGCAGATGGCACAGGGCGCATTGCGCGTGCTGGGATGCGATTACGCCATTGCCGCGTCGGGCATTGCGGGGCCGGGCGGCGGTACGCCGGAAAAGCCGGCGGGCGCCATATGGATCGCTGTGGCCGGCAGCGACGGCGTGACCTCCCGGTATCATCGTTTCGGCGCCGTTCGCGAACAAAATATCCAGCGGACAACGATGATGGCGCTGCTGCTGCTGCTGGAAATACTGGACAAAAAGGAGACGGGGATTTAAGGATTCCAGGATTCTCCTGACTTTCGTCACTTAGTTTTAACTCGCCGGGAATTGCATAAACGGAGTCAAAATAAATTCCAATTGCAAATATTCAAATCTCGTGGACTTAACTTGATTTTGGGTTGTCGCATTGACGAAGTCGGGAAATGTACAGTCTCTGTGTTTCTCTGTGCCTGCTCCGTGTCTCTCCGTGTAATAAATGTTTGGTTACACAGAGAGACACAGAGAAAACACAGAGAAACACAGAGGCTTTCAGACGGATTATCAACTATGTATTTTGTGAATTTCCTATGGGAATCTTGTATGCTTTTGTTCCTTTTTTTCTATTGATATGCACGTTCTAACGGACTGTTCTGTCGCTGATCTATGCGGCACAAAAAAGCCCGAAAATACCGCCGGATGCGATAAATTCGGGCTTTTTGACGCGGCCGGTTCCGGTTTACGGCAGTACCAGATAGCCGTCAAGGATCTCCACCGTGTCGCAGATCACGCCGGGACAGATGCTTCCGATCAATCCCTTATCCAGTATCTGCTGCATTTCTTCCGGAATGGAGAGGTCGTGTCCCAGAATGTCCCTGCATTCGGTCGACCGGTATTTTTCTACAAATTTCTTCCGCAGTTGTCCCATGACGGTCAGTGTCCTGTCTTTTTTGTCTGCCGCGCCGGGCGTGTCGTGCCCGTATTTCAGCCCTACGGCCATCATGGCGCCGGTTAACGCGCCGCAGCATCCGGCACACCACATGCCTCCGCCAAAGCAGGCGGAAACTTTGCGCGCCGTTTCCACATCAATACCATAGTTTCCGGCTACGTTTGCCAGTACAATCTGCGAACAGTCGAAACCCTGTGCAAACTGATCCAATACCTGTTTCTGTTCCATACTTTTATTGTTTTTACGTTGATTGCATATCCGTTTTTCCCGTCAGACGGCGAATCCTGCATTTTCCAGCAGCTTGCGGGTGCTTGTTACCGTATATCCCCGGTTGTTTTCGGTGTTGTCGTCCGTATCCCGCGGATTGGCGCCGGCCTCGGCATACAGCTGGTTGATCCCGGCAAGCAGGGACATTTCCGTTACTTCATGCACATTCATCGAGCGGGTCGGACGGACTGTCAGCTGAGCGACGGCGGCGATCTTGCACAATTCCGGCGTGGTAACGGCGCCGTATTCAAACAGAGGCGTTCCGGCCACGGGCGTGCGACGCATCACGGCCATTGCCTCTACCCGATATTCCCCGGCACGGAATATCTCGGTCGCGATCTCTTCATACGTATGTTCCGGCCCGACGGGTTCCACGCAATAATATAATTCCAGCCCCGCGTCGCGAATGGCGTCCAGGGTTTTCAGGCGCTGTTCGACGGGCGCGCCGGTGTCAATGCCTTCGCGCATCCGCACGATATGGTAGGCGCCCGTAAACCCGGCTTCCTTCAGCCGGCGAGCCACGGAGAGATCAAAATCGCCAATGTTGGCCACGAAACGGATTTCGGGGGGAATATGGGCGCGAACGGTCTTGCCGATCTCCACGAACTGTTCGACCGGATAGTCGGCCGTAGTCATCAGAAAGATGTCATTGGCACGGTCGGCGACCAGCTGTTTCACTCCCTCGACAATCTCGTCGACGCTTTTCCGCCACTTGCCGGGCAAGGCATAATGTTTCGCCGCCATCGAACAGAAGCGGCAATTAATCGGGCAGGGTTCGGCATTGATGCCGATCTGTGCAAATACATATCCCCTGTCGCCAAAGGCTTTTACGCTTTGCCGGCGCGCCAGATACAACAACCGGTAAAACTCCGGGCCGGTATTGTCTACCGATAAAATGCGAACGACTTCGTCTTTGCTTAGTTCGCCGTTTGTTTCCATTTTTTTGAAGATAGCTTCCATGATCCTGTCTATTATGATAAAATACGCCGGCAAATGTATTTGTAGTTTTTGTAACACAGGAAATAGTTTACCCAAAGCGAAAAAGAAAGAAGTGATCACGAAACGCGAACGGCACGAATAAAAAACGTTCAAGGCTCAAGAGTTCAAGAATTAAAGGATTCAAAGCCGGGGCCTGCACTGCAAACATGCAACCCTGCGCGTTTCAAACGCGAAGCCTCCCGCAACCGAAAC
>JAITQL010000160.1 GCA_031288935.1 Tannerella sp. | reverse complement strand
TAAAAAGACAACTGATATGAAGAAAATACGTCTCTTGACCCTGGGCACAGGTTTAGCCTGTGCAGTATACAGTCTCGCGGCCGGAAACGGCGGAGATAACCTGCGCGACGTGGATTCCGTCGCCACCGCAGCCACTGCCGTTGCGACGCCGCCACCCCCTTCGCGCTTTCAACTCGGCGCCTACGGCGAGGCCGTCGCACAGCGGATGTTTTACAGCGACAACGTTGCCCGCTATGCCTATCCCGAACGCTATGCCGGCGCCTCGCACGGACGGGTGGACTTGCCGCACGTCGTCCTTTACATGGCCTACGACCTGGGACGCGGCTGGAAAATCTCCACCGAACTGGAATATGAACACGGCGGCAGCGGTTCCACCTACGAAGTAGAATACACCGAAGCCGGCGAGTACGAAACCGAAATCGAAAAGGGCGGCGAAGTAGCCATCGAACAGTTCTGGGTGGAAAAAAGCTGGGCGAGCTACGCCAACCTGCGCCTGGGACATATCATCGTACCGGTCGGCATGACGAATCAGTATCACATGCCGACCGAGTTTTTCTCCGTCCTCCGGCCCGAAGAGGATGCGACCATTCTGCCCTGTACCTGGCACGAAACGGGCGTCAGTCTCTGGGGACGCACCCGGCAGTGGCGCTATGAGGTGCAAGGCCTGGCCGGACTCGACGCCGAACGGTTCAACGACGTCAACTGGATTCAGGGCGGTTCCACCTCGCCCTACGAATACAAGATCGCCAACCGCTATGCCGGCGCCTTCCGCGTAGACAACTATTCTCTCCGCGGCCTGCGCATGGCCCTGAGCGGCTATTTCGGCTTCAGCGCCAAAAATACCCTCAAACCCGAACGATACAAGGACATCAACGGCTCCGTCACCGTCGGCGCCTTCGATGCCACTTACAACGCGCACAACGTGCTGGCACGCGCCAACGTGCTCTACGGACACCTCGGCGATTCCTACACCATCTCGCGCACCAACCGCAACATGCCCTCCGCCAGTCCGTCGGCGCGTACCGACGTGGCCTCCGATGTATTGAGCTGGTATGTCGAAGCCGGCTACGACGTGCTTTCCTTTTTTCCGAAACGCAAGTACGGCGACGACAGGTTATACGTATACGGGCATTACGGTTTTTACGATTCCATGCACAAGACCGTGGCCAGCATCACGCCCAAGGAATGGTGCGAGAAGCGGATCATCAGCGGCGGCGTGAATTACTTTCCGGTCGCCGGACTGGTCATCAAGGCCGAATACCGGTTGAGACAAATGAAAGCCCCTTTCAACAACGAGCCGTCCCTGTCTGTGGGAATCGGCTATTCGGGGCTGTTTCTGAAATAGACAAGATCGTTTTATTTAGTAATTATATAATGTATGAAGAAGTATTTTAGAAATGTATTGACGGCGCTGGCGGCTGTATGGCTGTCGGCGTCTTTTACCGCCTGCGAGAAAGACAACGGAGGCGATGAAGGGAATGAGGACAATGATGCACTGTATGCGTCTATCCTCGAAAATTATGTATCGACAACGGTTGTCCCTACCTACAAGGCGCTGGCCGAGGCCGCGCTTGAGATGCGGACGGCGAATGCGGCGCTGAAAAGCTCGCCTTCCGATGCCACGATGGCCACTGCCGCCGCGGCATGGATGAAAGCGCGGATCGAGTGGGAAAAGAGTGAAGCATTCCTCTTCGGCCCGGTCGGCGAACAGGCGCTGGATATCGACGGCCATATCGACTCGTGGCCGCTGGAGCTGAATGACATCCAGGCCGTGCTTCAGGACGGAGCGCAGGGACTGACCGGCCAGAAGGCCTGGCGGATGGAGCCGGAGGTCATCGGATTCCACGTCACGGAATACCTGCTTTACCGCGAAGGAAAGCCTCGCTTGTATACCGACCTCTCGGAGGCCGAACGGGACTATCTGACGGCTGCTACCGACGCGCTGGTCTGGGACTGCGTGCTGGCATACGTCGCCTGGGTAGGCGAAAGCAGCGTGCCGGCCACCATGCAGACCGTCTTCCGCGAAAATCCCGACGTTGTGGCGCATCTGGAAGACAATCCGAACTACAAGAATTTTGCCGGTCGCCTGACCTCCGCCGCCGGCTATTCTTCCTATGCGAACGCCTTGCGGGAAATCTCCGGCGGCGCCGCGGACATTGCCGGCGAGGTAGGCGCTACCAAGATCGAATCGCCCTACAGCGGGCAGAAGGTGGAGGAAGTCGAATCGTGGTACAGCTGGCACTCGCTCGATGATTATCAGAACAACATTCTGAGCATCAAGAACGCCTATCTGGGCGGACTGGACAACCAGTCGCGCCAGACCGTCACCCTGAGCGCATACATTGCCGGGGTGAATCCCGCGCTCGACAGTCAGGTCAAGGCAAAAATCGAAGACTGCCTGACGAAAATCGCGGCGATCGGCACGGGCGGCAAGTCGTTTTACGAAGTCGTGCGCGACCAGATAAATGCCGCCCAGGTGGATGCTGCCGTTACGGCATGTGGCGACCTGGAAAGACTGTTCGGTCAGGTGTCTGAAACTATTGAATAATAAAAAACAGTTGAATGTATGAGAAAGATAGGTATTATTTGTATTGCAGCAATTTCATTGGGTTTAATGACCGCCTGTTCGGACGGTGACGAAAAGCCGGACAACGGGAAAAAAGAACTGGGAGAAGAATGGTATGCAGGTGGCGTGAACGGTACGGTGTTCAACGCCACCTCGCTGGCCTACAAGCAGCCGGTGCCTCCCATCAGCGACGACAATGCGCTGTATGTGGCATTCATGCGCGGCGAGCGGTTGTCGGACAAGAGTTTTGTGACCACGGAAGGAATGGGTTACTCCGGCCTTGGCCCGGTCTACATCCGCAAGTCCTGCATCGCCTGCCATCCGACCTATGGCGGCCACAGCAAGCGCGTCAACGAGTTTAACACGGACGACAGCCGCAACGGCTATCTGCTGATGATCTACGACCCGGCATCGCCCACGCTGGCGCTGGCCTCGAAGTATTTCACCGGCATGACGCAAACGCGCGCCGTCGCTCCCTTCAAGTCGCCGATCGACGAATCGGGCATCAAGCTCACCTGGAACGAATACGTGGACGAGTATGGAAACAAGTACGAAGACGGCACGTCCTACAGCGACGGCTACAGCTACGCCGGCACGCTGATCTATCCGACGGTGACGGTGGCGCAGTCCGCGATTCTGTTCAAGGACTTTGACATGAGCAAACATGCCGCTTCCATCGAAGCCACCATCGGCATCTATGGCACGGGGCTGATCGACGCCATTTCCGACGACGACCTGCGGGCGCAGTATGCCGAAGAGCAGGCGCGCGGATATTGTCAGGGACTGATTGGCGCCGACATCGACGAGACAGGCCTCAATCCCTACTTCCCCGGCAAGCATCCGGGACGTTTCACGTACCTCTGCACCCGTGCGACGCTGGACAACGGGCCGGGCGCCAATGCCCTGTGGAACATTACGAACGTCACCCGTCCCGACCGGCGCTACCATTACATCACGGAGGAATACGCCAGGGTCATGTCGCAGGACGCAGACGTGCAAACGGCGTTGGGAGAGACGGAGGAAGAGATTTTCAGCCGCCTGATGTCCCGCGAACTGGAAGCGGAGATGACGATGGAAGACTTCGACGCCTTCATGATGTGGCACCGCGGATTGGCCGTTCCCGCGGCGCGTAACCTGGACGACGAAACCGTACAGCACGGACGCACGCTTTTCTACGAAACCGGTTGCACGGCCTGCCACCGCCCGTCGTGGACTACGCGCGCCGATTATACGCCCCTGCCTGCGCTGTCGAACCAGAAGATATTTCCCTACACCGACCTCTTGCGCCACGACCTGGACATGAAGGAGCCGGGACGCGCCCGCGTATGTCGCACGACGCCCCTGTGGGGACGCGGACTGCTGCCCGTCACCTCCGGACATTCGGACATGTTGCACGACCTGCGCGCCCGCAATCACGAGGAAGCCATCCTCTGGCACGGCGGCGAAGCCAAAGAGGCCAGGGAGAGATTCCGCAGGATGACGAAATCCGACCGGCAGGCGCTGGTCAAGTTCCTGGAAGCGATTTAAAGGAGTTTGCGGATTCGGGATACGCCCGAGCGCGCCGCATGTTTTCTACTGACAGATAAAGTCTGATAGAAATTGGAAAGACGCCTGGAGTAAAATTCAGGCGTCTTTTGATTGATACATCCCCCGGACGGAGTTTGCCCTCCGGGAACAGGCCTCCTGAAAGGAACGCCGCGCCCCGTCCCTGCGAATGCAGTGCAGCCATCCAGCCGTATCATTTACCGGGCAGCTTCGTCCCTCGCCAGGACGGCGGTGTCTCGTGCAGCAACGCCCGTCCCTGCGAACAGCGGAAGGGCAACGCCCCGGCAAGCATCGGCACGGGGCGTTGCCCTTATTCGCAACCTGCGGGAGCAAGTACGCTTCACGCCTCTGCCCGAAGAAGCAGAACGTATTGGCTGAAATGCGGCCTTTCGGGCGAGACGGCGCCTCAAAAAAGTGTTAGACAAATTTTTATGTTTTGTGTTCTGAATTTCTTTTCGTACTTTTGCCCCGTAAATTTTCCAAAACAGAATCCATGCTTGCCAATTTCGCAATCGACTCCTTCGGAATACTGCCTTACAGGACTTCAGCCCCTTCTCTCGACGGGGACGGACACTTGCGGTTTCCCGATCCGGATGCAATCTCTCCCGTTTGCAAGCAAACATTAAGGGAGGGATACTTTTACAGTTATTCACATGGAATATTTTTTTTCGACAAGACGGAACGCGCTGCCGCGTCAAAAAACCGTTTTTCAACGCTCCGGCACTCTCCGGAATCTCCAAAAATCACTTTTTATCCCGTCCGACGCGCCGGATTTCAAGAAAAATACTTTTCCATGTTGTCCGACATGCCGGATTTTAAGAAAAAGTCTTTTTTATGTCGTCAAACATGCCGGATTTCAATAAAAAGTCTTTTTCGCGTCGCCAAACGTGCCGGATTTCAAGAAAAAAACTTTTTCACGTCGTCCGACATGCCGGATTTTAAGAAAAAGTCTTTTTTGCGTCGTCAAACATGCCGGACTTCAAGAAAAAGTCTTTTTCATGTCGTCAAACACTCCGGACTTCAAGAAAAAATATTTTTTGCGTCGTCCGACACGCCGGATACCGAAACAGAATTACAAATCACTTTATAAACAGATTGAATCATGAGAAAATTAACAGTAATATGGATGACGTTGCTTATGGCAGGCAGTCAGCTTGTCT
>JAITQL010000129.1 GCA_031288935.1 Tannerella sp. | reverse complement strand
ATCCCGAATACAAAACGGTAAACAAAATCAAACCAAAAGATCGTAGATTTTCTCATAAAGACCGTAGATTTTTCCGTCGAGGTCGCACATAACTGATCTGCGTTGAAATCCGCGTCAATCTGCGCGAAACGGGACGAGTTCCAAATAACCGTGCGACACCCTGTTTCAGGTAAAAGACAGCCCGAAAACAAGTGTTCGTTGATAAAATCGGAAGATTCATTGAATTTATTTTCAGGGAAAGTCTCTTATTCATATCTTTGCCGGCATAAATACGAGAAGTGATATGAAGACAATGCGATTTTTACTGTTCTTTTTCTGGATTGCGACATGCTGTCTGCCGTCGTGTATAAATGACCCGGAGGAAATGGTTGACGGGAATCCGGAGGAACCGGGAAATGTGGAAATCCCGGAAGTACCGTCCGATCCGGGCGGTACGGAAGATGAAGAACTTGATCCGAATACGCAAGAGGTACTGGTCTCCGATGCCGTAGCCCTGGTATTTACCGGAGAGGGCGTTTCTATCGACAATCCTTTTGCCGGTAATGGCGTAACGGTTGAAAACAGCGGGGGGCATGTCCGTATTACTTCTACCCGCGAAGACGTGGAACTGAACTATATCCTGTCCGGCACAACCGGCGACGGTTCCGTAAAGATTTATGGCAACTATAAATTCGGACTGGTCTTGAACGGTGTGGGAATTACGAATCCGAAAGGAGCCGCCATCAATATCCAGTGCGGCAAAAAGATCACGGTAACCGTAGTGGATGAAACCCAAAACCGCCTGACGGACGGGGTTTCGTATGACCTGACCGGCGGGGAAGACATGAAAGCCGCCTTTTTCAGCGAGGGACAGCTGAATTTCTACGGCAAAGGCCGGCTGGACGTAAGGGGCAAGTATAAACATGCCATTTGCACCGACGATTATTTCCGCATGTACGACGGCGACATTCATATCAATGAAGCGGCAAGCGACGGCATCCACGCCAACGATGACGTGCTGGTCGAAAGCGGGACGCTTGCCATCCGTTCCGACGGCGACGGCATCGAGAGCGAAGAAGATGCGGTGAACATCACCGGCGGAACCGTCCAGATTGTGACCGTCGGCGAAAAGGGACACGGTATTAAAAGCGCGAAAGAAACGACCGTCGACAGTAACGGAACGATTGAAATAGATGTCTACGGAAATGCTTCCAAAGGCTTTAGCGCCGGCGGAAACATGACGGTAACGAAGGGAGAGATCACCGTCAACACCGCCGGCAACGCCTTTTATGTGAAGGAAGAGGCCGACATTTCTTCCGCCGCCGGTATCAAATGCGACGCCAATCTGCTTGTCCACGCCGGAACGGTTCGCATCCTCAGCGCCGGAACAGGCGGGAAAGGAATCAGCGCCGACGGATCAATCGTGATAAACGGCGGCGACTTGACGGTCACAACCGGCGGAGGACAGTATGTCTATGACCGCAACAACGACACGGCCGCCAAAGCCGTCAAGTGCGACGGCGACCTGCTGATTAACGGCGGCACAATCCTCATCCGCACCTTTGGCACGGAGGCCGAAGGACTGGAAAGCAAGACCCGGCTCACCGTCACAGGCGGCGACGTGGATATCGAGGCGTATGACGACGGCATCAACGCCGCGCAACATATCCAGATTGACGGTGGCAATATTTATTGCAGCAGCGCGAAGAACGACGCGATCGACTCGAACGGCACGCTGACCGTCACAGGCGGCCTCATCGTTTCCGCGAGCGCTGCCGAAGACGGATTCGACGACGACAATGGCCGTTTCAGCATCACCGGCGGCACGCTGGTCGGTATCGGAGGCGGCTCCTCGTCGCCCACAGCGAATGCCTGCACGCAGTATGCGCTTCTTTTCGGCGCTTCAACAGGCAACATTTCCGTCATTCATATTGAAGCCGCTGCGGACGGCAGGGAAGTAATGACCTTCCAGTTGCCGCGAAGCTATCAACGCCTCTCCCTGCTTTTCAGCAGCCCGGCGCTGGAAGCCAAAACAGGATATGCCATCTACACCGGCGGCAGTATTGCGGGCGGCAGCGACTTCCACGGACTCTACACCGGCGCCGCCTATACCAAGGGAAACGCCGCCGGAACATTCACCACCGCTTCGACGGTCACCACCGTCGGCAATACCGGCATGAGGCCGGGCGGCAAGTAAGATGATTTTCAAAACGGGCATACTGTCGGCCTTTCATCCCGTCACCCTGGAGGAGATGGGTAAAATCAGGCTAATGAACCGGGTGGACACGAAATATATGACTACGCACGATGGCTTGTGCCGTTTCCTCTCCGGCATGGAAGAGGCATACGACATACAGGAAACCCTGCACAGCCGGCTGTGCCCTTATCAAACATTGTATCTGGACACCCTTGCCGCAGACATGTATCTGGCACATCACAACCGGCGCGGAACAAGAAAGAAAATACGGATACGGAAATATGTCGATTCGCGCCTGTATTTCCTGGAAGTCAAGGACAGGAGCAGCAAAGGACGTACCTGCAAAACAAGGATACGGATACCGGAGTACGTGTATGCGCCCGACGAGGCCGTCCGGCATTTCCTCTGCAACCATACGTCCTTTACCCTCGGAGAGCTGTCGCCGCATGTGGAAATCGACTATCACCGGATTACGCTGGTTGACCGGATGAAATCCGAACGGCTGACGGTCGACTTGAATCTTGCGTTCCGAAACCGGCGCACCGGGCAATCCGAAGCGTTGCCCGGCCTCGTCATCATCGAGCGGAAGCAGGAATCGGGCAAACCGTCCAGGGGCGGGGAACGGCTGGCACAGCTGGGCATCCGTCCGGTGGGACTTAGCAAGTATTGCATCGGGTCGGTGATGACCGATCCGTCTTTAAAACACAATCTGTTTAAACCGAAGTTGAGGCAGATAAACAGGTTGATCAATCTTTAATTATTCAAGTATGGAAGATTTTTTTGATACGGTGAACGGCGCTCAGTTGCTGGGCGTGGAGCTGATTGACGCAGTCGGCTTATGGCAGATGCTGCTGAGGTATGTGTTTAATTTTGTGGTGACAGGCACGATCATCCATTTCTTTTATTATCCCAAGAGCAGGCGGCGCGATTACTATTTTACCTTTACCATGATTGCGCTCAGTGTCTTTTTCATCATCTTCCTCTTGGGAGGCGTGAAACTGAAGGTGGGCTTCGTGCTGGGCGTTTTCGCTATTTTCGGTATCATCCGCTACCGTACCGAATCCGTTCCCATCCGTGAAATGACCTATTTGTTCACGATCACGGCTATCGCTGTCATCAACGGGCTGTCCGTGCAAATGAGCTATGTCGAACTCCTGGTGGTCAACCTGATCTTTGTTCTTGTGGCCTGGGGACTGGAGAGCGAGAAATGGTTGAAACATGTTTCCTGCAAATGGGTGCTTTACGACAATATCCAACTGATCACGCCCGACAGGTACGGCGAACTGTTACAGGACATCTCGCTCCGCACCGGGCTGAAGGTGCAACGCATTGAAGTAGGGCATATTGATTTTCTTCGCGACTCGGCCATGCTGAAAGTGTATTACGAAAGCGCTTCCCGCGAAGCGAATACGGCAGACAACATCACCAAATTCCCCTCCGACAATGAACGCCTGTAAAACAGTCTTCTTTTGCCTGGCAACAAGCGTGACAGTCCATGCACAGCAGGACTGGGGTTCGTCGCTCACACTGGAGCAGTCCAAAAAGCTGTTTCGCAAATTTGAAATAACGCTGGGGGAAGAGTTTCGACTGCGCGACGACTTTTCGACGCCTGACCGCATTGCCGGCGACTTGTCGGTAAGCTACAAACCCGTCCAATACCTGAAAGCCGGAGTAGCCTACAATCCCATCTGCTTCAATCACGAGAAACAGGGATGGGAGATGCGGCATCGCTACTATGCTTATGCCAGCGGTTCCTATACCTTTGAACGTTTCACCCTGTCGTTGCGTGAACGTTTCCAAAGCACGTATCGCGTCGGCGTGGAAGAAACAGCGAAACGCGCCAATCCGAAACAGTTCCTCAGAAGCCGTTTGAAGTTGGAGTACGACGTCAGGAAGTCCGGTTTTGAACCCTACCTTTCCCTCGAGTTCTACAAGCCTTTGAACGACCCGGTGGACAACCGGATGAACAAGATACGCTACACCGCCGGCACAATGTATAAAATAAACCGCCGGCATGCACTGGAACTCTTTTATCGCTACACCAACTTCCGGGACGATGACGATACGAACGGGAATCACATGATTGGACTGGGATATGCTTTTCGTTTTTAAATAATCGCGGAGATGAACAGGGAAGAGAAAAAGCAGTTTATACTGGAGAACCTGATTTACGTAACCGGCTGGTTGCTGGTTTTGGCTCTGCCGGTTTTCCGCACCGGCCTGCAGGGGGAAAGGGACTGGGGGATGATCACCCATATGTGGTGGGAGACGCTTCCGTTTTTCATCCTCTTCCTGATCCACAATTACTGGCTGGTGCCTTATTTCCTGATTCGCAAGAAAGGCTGGAAGTATGCGACGGGGATTGCCCTGCTGCTGCTCCTTTTTGCCACGATGCCTTTTATGGACAGACAGGAACGGCTCTTCCGGACGGAACCGTTTATGGAGCAGCGTCATCGTTTTCCTCCGCAAGACGGGCGGCGACTGCCCTTCCACCGCGAGCACGACCGCGACCGCAGGTTTGAGCCGCGTGACGGGTTCCTCCCCCGTCTGATGCCGCCGGGACGGCTGATGTTCCTGACCAACCGGCTGCTCATCGCCATCCTGATGCTGGGCTTCAACATCGCCATCAAGTTTGTCTTTAAAACCATACGCGACGACAGGCGCATGCGCGAACTGGAAAAGCATACCCTCGAAACCGAACTGAACTACCTGAAAATGCAAATCAATCCGCACTTCTTCATGAATACGCTCAACAACATCCACGCCCTGATCGACATGGATACGGAGAAGGCGAAGGAGACCGTCATCGAACTGTCCAAAATGATGCGTTATGTGCTCTACGGCGCCAATCAAACGAAGGTGCCGCTCGGCAAAGAAGTGCAGTTCATCGAAAATTACATCGCGCTGATGCGTATCCGCTACACCGAAGAGGTGGACATCCGGCTCCAGTTGCCTGCCCACATGCCGGAAGCCAACGTTCCCCCCATGCTGCTGATCGCGAGTATAGAAAATGCCTTCAAGCACGGCGTCAGCTATCGGCACAAATCCTACATCCACACCCAGCTATCCGTCGCGGACGGTCGCCTGAACTGTTTCGTTGTAAACAGCCTTTCTCCCTCTGCCACGCCACCCAAACCCGGCATGGGATTGGAGAATCTGAAAAAACGGTTGTTTTTGCTGTATGGAAACAATTACTCGCTGGACATTTGGCAAGACGACGAGCGATACAGAGTAAGCCTTATAATACCCCTGGAATCATGATGCGATGCATGGCTATTGACGACGAGCCGCTGGCTTTGGCGCAAATCACCGGATATGTCACAAAAACTCCCTTCCTGGAACTGGTGTCGGCACAAACCAACGCCTTCGACGCCATACGCCTGCTCAAAGAAACGGAAGCCTCTGTCGACCTCCTCTTTGTAGACATCAATATGCCCGACATGAACGGACTGGATTTTGTCCGCTCGCTCCGCCGCCACCCTTTGGTCATCTTCACCACCGCCTACGCCGAATACGCCCTCGACGGCTTCCAGGTCGATGCCCTCGACTACCTGCTGAAACCCATCGGATACACCGATTTCCTCCGTTCGGCAGAGAAAGCTTTCAGGCAATACAAACTCCTGATGAACGAAAAACTCTCCCTGCCGGAAAACGACCTGACCAAACTCTTTGTCAAGTCCGAACACAAAATAATACAGATAGACATCCCCGCCATCACCCACATCGAAAGCCGCAGCGAATACCTCCGCATCTACACCGAAACGATCTCCCCTGTCATGACCCTCGGCAGCCTGAAGTCCATCGAGGAAAAACTCCCCTCCGCCCATTTCATGCGCGTCCACCGTTCCTATATCGTCAATCTGCAGAAAATAACCGCCATCGAACGCAATCACATCCTCATTCCTCCCCACCACATCCCCGTCGGCGACCAGTACAACGAACCCTTCCGCGCCTACCTCGCCCGGCACTCCTGTTGAGTAATGCCCAAGCAGTAATTTAAATTGATTTTCTGATGGCGATCCTGTTTTCAGAAAAATGGCCTGCGCCTGTGCTTTTCTCTCTCTTGCAGGTGCGTGCTTAAACAAAACTCTGGTTCTTACCTTGAGGAAACTCAATCACTGTTGCAGACATGAAGAGCCTCTGTTACCAGCAGGCTCAATCCTGCGGAAGGGTAGAAGCAGGAACAGTGTTCGAGGGGAAGATTTCTGTTTATTTACCCGTTATATACTTCATGCGGCATGGTTTTGTGCTACACCTGTCCCGTTGGGGGGCAGGATGTTGGTAGAAACGATCACAAAGGATAAAAGCGTGCCGCAGGTACGCAATATAATTTGAATGAAAAAATGAAACCTGCATTTTTCACACCCCACCTGACGGATGCAATTCAAAGAGCGTTTTTATCATTGCAGCGGCGTGCTGCCGGTGGTGCGGAGATAGTCGGTTTCGGCAACACGCAGGTCGGCTTTCGCTTCGATGTATTTGCTCCACGATTCCTGCCACAAGGCCTGGGCTTCGAGGAGGGCGGAAAGCGTCTCCAGTTCCATTTCGTAGCGGTCGCTGATCCTGCGCAGGTTTTCCTGCGTTTGCAGGTATTCGTCACGGGCATTGGCGACTTGGAGCAGAGCTTCGTCCCACGTATGGAAGGCTTTTACCATCTCCATCCGAAGCAAGTCCGCCGATTCCTGCATCTGGTATTCCGCCAGCAACACATCGGCCTTGGCCGAACGCACGCGGTTATCGCCCTCAATCCACTGCGTAAGGGGTATCTTGAGCGATAGGATGGCGGAAAACGAAGCTTTGTCGAACAATTTCATGTCGTTAAGCATTATGCCTCTGAAATAATTGTATCCGCCGCCGAGCGTGAGTTGAGGCATGAACTCGCTCCGGGTCAGGTTGACCTGCTGTTTTTTCAGCTCCACCTGTTTGTCCAGCAAGGCGTATTCCGTCCGCACACTGACGTCCGGAAGAGATTCGGGCAGGGAGGCGGTCAGCGGCTGTACATCCGGCAGGGTATCGGCGGGGACAATGGAGGAAAACAAATCCAGGCCCGCGGTCATGCAAAGATTCATTTGTGCCAGCCTCATGCCGTTTTCCGCCCTGCGCACCATCACCTGCGCCTCTCCCAGTTTGACCTGGGCTTTCATCCGGTCGTTTTCCGACACCAGGCCTGCCTCTACTGCGTTCCGTGCATCATTGGCCACGCTTTGCACGGCCTCGCGGTATTTCAGGGCAGCCTGATGCAACTCCCGTACTTTCACGTATTCCCAGTAAGCCTGGTCGGTCTTGAGGATTACCTCGGCATCGGAACGCGCGATGTTCAATTGCGCCATCCGGCGGCTTATTTTAGCCATTTTGTAGGCTGTCGCAATCTTCCCGCCCAGATACAGGGGTTGCTCGAACTGAATCCCGGACAGCGTCACGTGATTGGGTTTTAACCATAAATCCAGGTCTACGGTTGCCTGTGAAAACAGCTGGCCGAAGAACTGTTTTTCCCAGTCCGGCATGGGCGTCTGGTTCATTGCACCCTGAAGAGCTTCGGTGTCAAACAGCGGATACGTTTTCCGGAAACGGTAGTCCGATGAACTGAACACGTAGATACCCTGCGCAAAAATACGCGGCAGGAAATTCGCCCGGTAGGCTTTCACTTCATAACCCGCTTTTTGTAACTGCATCCGCGCCGACTTGATCTGCCGGTTGTTTGTCAACGCCATCGCCCTGCAACTGTCCAGCGTGAGGCCGGTCTGCGCCTGCAGGGTCATTCCGCCCGTCATGCACAACAGGGCGACTGCATGGATTAGTTTGTTCGTCATTGCCATTTTCTTCCTTTTATTAAAACCGTTTATTCTCATCTGTTGCCCTTTACTCTTATTCCGTAAAACAGCGCATAAAGCACGGGGATCACGATCAGCGTGATCAGCGTTCCGACGGTCAGGCCGCCCATGATAACTACGGCCAGCGATCCGAACAGCACGTCGGACAGCAGCGGGATCATTCCCACAATCGACGTGCCCGCCGCCATCACTACCGGCCGGAAGCGCGACGAGGAAGCCTTCATCAATGCTTCCGCCGGCGGAACGCCCTCCGTTGTCAGGCGCGTCACTTCCTCCAGCAGCACAATGCCGTTGCGTATCATCATGCCCATCAGCCCCAGCGAGGCAACGATGGCCACAAAACCAAACTCTTTTCCGCTTATCAGCAAACCGCCCACAATGCCGATGGCGGCCAGCGGGATACAGAGGAAGATGATCAGCGGTTTACGGATGTCCTTGAAGAGCATGATCAGGATGGCAATCATCAGGACGATGGAGATGGGGATACCGGCAAACAGATAGCGCGTAGATTCCGCCCGCGCCTGCTCCTCGCCGTGCCACGACAGTTCGTAGCCGTCCGGCAAGGGAATCCGTTCGATCTTGTCGCGGATGGCGGCCAGCGACTGCGCCGGCGTATAGCCGAACATGTTGTTGCATTGCGCGCAGATGGCGCGTTTCCCCATGTAGCGCCGCACCACGGGGTCGTTCCACGTAAGGGAAATCCCGTCGCTCACCTGACTGACCAGCGAAGGCTGCAAGACGTCGGAAATGATGGCCGACAGGTTTTTGCTTCCTATAAACAAGCCGGTGATAAATTCCCTGTTCAACGCCCCCGTTACGGGTATCGCGGCCATCACCGGAGCATTGGACAGGTCGTCGATCGCTTCGCCTTGCGCGCCGACGCTCCGCAGGTAGATCGGCTCCGAAGTGGCGCCGTTGTAGAACGTTCCGATTGGAATCCCGTCCGTAACCGACAACAGCGCGATGGCTACGTCCGAGCGCGAAACGCCGGCGTCGCGTGCCGTCGGCTGATAGTAGTTCACTGCCAGGACGGGGATTTTCGGTTCCCAGTTGTTGGTTGCCAGCATCACGGACGGTTCGGCGTTCATGATGGCCTCGGCCTGCGCCGACAGGTCTTTCAGTATCGCCGGGTCGGGGCCGCTGAACATGGCTTCGATGGGAAAAGGCTTGTACATCAGGTTGTATTTCTTGATGCGGACGTAAGCCTGCGGATACTGTTCCGACAGTTCCTTTTGCAGGCCGGGCAACGCCTGTATCATTGCTTCGGGCGATGTGAAATCGACAATCAATTCGCCATAGGCCAGCGACGGCTCGCCGAAGGAACGTACCAGATTGTACCGGAAAGGCGTCCGTCCGTAGCTCGACGTGACGTGCACCACATCCGGCCGCGCAAGCAGCCGCTGTTCCATATCCTGCATGTCGGCCTTTGTCCGGTTGATGTGCGTCCCTTCCGGCATCTTGAACTCGATATAAGCCTGTTCGTATTTGAAGTCAGGGAAAAAGCCTCGCCGTACATACCGGAATCCCCAGCCGCTCAACGCGAGCAGAATCAGGACGATGCTCAGCGTGGCTATCCGGTGAAACAGGGTGAAGTAAAGAAACTTTCGCAGGACGACATAGAATTTGCCCGTGAACAAGGCCTCCGGAGCCGGCGCTTTTTTCTTGACCTTTAAAAAGAGGTCTGCCTGTATGGGCACCAGAGTAATGGACAATACCCAGCTGATGAAAAGCGTTACGGCCAGCACGATAAACATGTCGCGCACGTAGACGCCCGCCATGTCGGGAGAGAGGAAGATGGGGAAGAACGCCAGTATCGCAATCAGCGTGGCGCCCAGCAGAGGCAGGGCGGTCTTGCGGGCCGTCTCGGTCAGTGAGCGCGGTTTTTCAAGTCCCCGCTGTGTGTCAACCAGAATACCGTCGATAACGACCACGGCGTCGTCCACCAGCATCCCCAGCGCCAGCACCAGTGCGCCCAGCGAAACACGTTGCAGCGTTCCGTCACACAGGTTGAGTATGATAAACGAACCCATCACCGTCACCAGCAGGTTTGTCCCCAGGATCATGCCGCTCCGGAAGCCCATCGTCAGCATCAGGACGAGGATGACAATAAGGATGGCCTCAAGCAGGTTTTTCAAAAACACACTGATGGCATCGTTCACCCGGTCGGACTGGAAAAACACCTTGTGGAAGCCAATTCCCAGCGGAATACTGCCCTCGCGTTCCATTTCTTTCAGATGCTCCTCCACCTGTCTGCCCACTTTGGTGATGTCGTGTCCATGCACCATCGAGACGGCCAGCCCGATGGCCGGTTGCCCGTCGTGACGCATCGCCTGGCGTTCCGGCTCCACAATGCCGCTGCGTACGGCCGCAATGTCCTTCAGGCGAAGCTGGTCTTCCTCGTGACCCTTGATGATCAGGTTTTCGATGTCGGTCATGTTCTGGTAGCTGTCGGTGATCTCCATGCGTATCCGCCTGTCGCCGGTATTGAAATAACCGGGATAGACCGTCCGGTTCTGGCTACGGACGGTTTGCAGCAGCTCGTAGAAGTGTACGCCCAGATGCGCCAGCCGGTCTTGACGGATGTCAATGTAAATGCAGGGTTTCTGCTCGCCGTAGGTAGTCACCTTGCCCACGCCTTCGACCGCATACAGTTCCTGCTTGATTTTATCGACATAGTCGTTAAAGGAGGCATCCGAATATCCGTCGACGGTGAGGACGTAGAACAATCCGTACACATCGCCGAAATCGTCCGCCACGACGGGAGAATTCGCTTCGGCCGGCAACGAGGGGATGACGTCGCTGACCTTGCGGCGCAAGATGTCCCAGTGCTGCTGGATTTCCTTTTCAGGCAGGGTTCTGTCCAGCGTAACCTGGATGATGGACACATCGTTGCAGGACTTGGATTCTACCGTTCCGACGCCGGACATGGAACGGATGGCTTTTTCCAGCGGGTCGGTCACGTGCAGTTCCACCTCGTAGGCAGAGGCGCCGGGACAGACCGTCACCACTTGTGCGACGCGCACCACCAGTTCGGGATCTTCCATCTTTCCCATCCGCAGGAAAGAATACGTGCCTCCGGCAAGCATTGCAACTACGAGGAAGTAGATCAGCAAGCGGTTCTTCAGTGCAAATTCAGCAGGATTCATCATAGCAGTCCTCCTATATTGGTTTTACTGGCAGCCGGGAGGGATTTGACCTTCATGCCGTCTCTGATGGAATGCACGCCTGCCGTCACAATCCGTTCGCCATCCTTCAACCCTTCCGTGATCACCAGGTTTCCGCTGCGCCGCACTTCGCTGACCTTTACCGGCCGCGCTTCCAGCGGCTCGTTCTCCGAAGTAAACACCCACACGTACGGCCGGTCGTCCCGCTCGAACATGGCGGAGACGGGAATTTCGCAGACGGATTCTTCCTTCACCCTGTATGAAAGGATCACTTCGGCGCTCATGCCGGCAGCCAGCGCAATCCGTCCGGGCTGCCTGATCCGGAAGCGCATCCGGTAGAGCTGGGCGGCATTGCCCTTCGGCGTCAGCTCCAGTTCTTCGAGCGCCAGGAGCGTGTCGGGCGCGGTCGACAAAACCGCCTCGAAACGCTCAAACTCGCTTCGGCGGGTATAGTCCTGTATCGGCAAACTGATTTCGATCTGCCATTCTCCCGATCCGATCATGGAGAGCACCGGCATCCCGGCGCCCACCGTTTCACCGGCCTCGTGCAACCGTTCGCGGATATAACCGTCAAAAGGCGCCGTCATGCGCGTATCGGCCAGCCGATTTTTATGATGATCGTATTTGGCGGTGATTTGTTCCAGTCCGTAAACGGCTTTCTCGTATTCACTTTTCGTAGCGCTTCCGCGTTTATGAAGCTCGATCACCCGTTCCGCATCGGCTTTGACCTGACTGTATTCCGCTTCGGTGGCAGCCGCCTGCACTTCGTAATCCCGCGCGTCCAGTTCGGCTACGACGCTTCCCTTGCGGACAAAGGTTCCCTCGGCATACGGGATGCGTTCAATCGTTCCCGCTACCCG
>JAITQL010000091.1 GCA_031288935.1 Tannerella sp. | reverse complement strand
GACGAGAAACTGAACAGGTCGACGTCCGCCACGGTAGAACTGACTTCATTCAGTCCGCAGGTCGAACTCCTGACCTCCGGCGCCATCCTGCCCAATTCCAAAAGTCTGCTTTTACCTTTCCGCGCCGTCAGTCTGCGGGCGGTGGACGTGAAAATCGTCCGCATTTTTGAAAGTAACGTGCTGATGTTTCTGCAAAGCAATACACTGTCCTCCTCCCAATATGTTTCCGATTTGAAAAGGGCCGGGCGTTTAGTGTATAAAAACACGCACCGGCTGGACAGTGATCCGAACAAGAAGTCCTACCGGTGGGAAAACTATTCCCTTGACCTGAGCCGTCTCATCAAGCAGGAACCGGGAGCCGTTTACCGCGTGGAACTGTCTTTCAGACGGAAACATTCGGTTTTCCCGTGCGACAACAGTCCGGAGCCTGAAGACGGGGCGCCGGAAGCGGGACTGACAGATGTTACTGCCGGCGGAATTTCCGAAAAAGACGATGCCGTCTGGGATGTTCCGGGGTCATATTACAGTTTGTACAACGAGGACATGGACTGGGACGAGTATGACTGGAGCGAACGCGACAATCCCTGTCACCCGACTTACTACATGTCCGACCGCAACGTGTCGATCAATGTACTGGCGTCTGACCTGGGAATGATTGTGAAAAGCAACTCGAACAACCGGTTATGGGTGGCTGTGTCAAATCTGCTGGATACGCGGCCGGTGGCCGGAGCGGAAGTGACGGCCTACAATTTCCAGTTGCAACCCGTCGGTTCGGCGCTGACCGACGAAAACGGCTTTGCGTCTTTCAAAACCAAAAACAAACCGTTTGTGGTGGTCGCATCCGCTCAACGTCAAAAAGCGTATCTCCGGATGGCGGATGGCGAGGAAAACCTGCTGAGCCGCTTTGACGTGGGCGGAAAAGAAATCCAAAAGGGACTGAAAGGCTATGTCTATGGCGAGCGGGGCGTCTGGCGACCGGGCGATACGCTTCATGTTTCATTCATGCTGGAAGACCGTGAACGGAAAATCCCGGACAGCCATCCGGTGACCGTCGAGGTATACAACCCGCGCGGACAATTCTACGCGAAACAAGTTTCCGCGAACGGATTGAACGGACTCTATACGTTTGCCTTGCCGACGAAAGCCGACGATCCGACGGGGCTGTGGAACATGTATGTGAAAGTGGGCGGCACCTCCTTCCACAAGGCCTTGCGGATCGAAACCGTGAAGCCGAACCGGTTAAAGATCAACCTGGACATGCCCGGCAACCGGCTTTCGGTCGATAACCATCCGGTGGCGTTCAAGCTCCGGTCGGTCTGGTTGACGGGCGCCACGGCGCAAGACCTGAAAGCCAAAGTGGAAATGACCCTGTCCAAAACGTCTACTCAATTCAAGGGATACGAGAACTACCTCTTCAATAATCCGGCAACGGAATTTACCTCGAATACGCTGGAAATTTTTGAAGGAACGCTGGACGGAGAGGGCGAAGCCACCTTCCAGCTGCAACCGCCGGCGGCGGAAGGGGCGCCGGGAATGTTGCAGGCAAACCTGGCCTGCCACGTATATGAACAGGGTGGCGACGCAAGCGTGTATTACCGGACGCTGCCCTATTCTCCGTACAGTACGTATGTGGGCATCCGTTTCAATCAAAAACCGTCGGAGCATTATCTGGAAACGGACGTCGAGCATACGTTTGACGTGGTGACTGTGAACGCGGACGGGAAGCCGGTGAGCGGCTCCGACCTTGAATACAAAATCTATCACATCGGCTGGAGCTGGTGGTGGGGATATGAAGACCGTTCGTATGCCTCCTATCTGCAAAATACCTCGCTCAAGCCGGTAGCGTCCGGCACGTTGAATACCGAAGGCGGGAAAGCCCGGATCAAATTCCGGATCGACGCTCCGGACTGGGGGCGTTATCTGGTGTATGTCAAAGACCGCAAGGGCGGACATGCCTGTGGCGGTACAATCTACATGGACTGGCCGGAATGGATGGGGCGTGCGAACAAAACAAACCCCGACGATGTCAAGATGCTTACCTTCTCGACCGACAAGGAATCCTACGAAGCCGGCGACGAGGCGACGGTCATCATTCCCGCAGCGGCAGGCGGGCGCGCTTTGGTTGCCATCGAGAACGGATCGGACGTGATTCACCGGAAATGGGTGGAAATTCCGGCGTCCGGAGAAACGAAATACAGCTTCAGGGTGACGGAAAACATGGCGCCGAACGTATATCTGCATATCAGTCTGCTGCAACCGCACGAACAGACTGCGAACAACTTGCCGATCCGCATGTACGGAGTGATGCCCCTCTTTGTGACCAATCAAAATTCCGTTTTGACGCCCCTGGTTACGATGGCGGACGTGCTGCGTCCCGAAACGGAATTTACCGTGAAAGTAAAAGAAGAAAACGGAAAACCGATGACGTATACCCTGGCCGTGGTGGACGAAGGTTTGCTCGACCTGACGAATTTCAAAACGCCGGATCCCTGGAACGAGTTTTATGCCCGCGAAGCATTGGGCGTCCGCACATGGGATGTGTATGATGCCGTGATCGGATCGTTTACCGGGAAATACGGTTCCATTCTCGGTATTGGCGGCGACGGCGACTTGCGCCGTCCCAACGAAAAAGCCAACCGTTTCAAGCCGGTCGTCCGGTTTATCGGCCCCTTTGCCCTTGGGAAAGGCGGGGAACGGTCTCACGCATTGAAACTGCCACCGTACATCGGCTCGGTGCGTGTGATGGTCGTGGCCGGACAGCATGGCGCATACGGGAAAGCAGAGAAAACGGCGCCCGTCCGCACCCCGCTGATGGTGCTGTCGTCTTTGCCGCGCACGGTCAGCATAGATGAAGAAATCGTGTTGCCGGTGAATATCTTCGTCATGGAAAATTCGGTGAAAAATGTCTCCGTGAAAGTGGAAACGACCGGAAAGCTCGAACTGTCCGGCGAAAAACAGCAAACAGCGGCCTTCTCCTCGCCCGGCGACCGGATCGTTTACTTCAAACTGAAGTCCGGCGCCTCCACCGGTATCGAAAGAGTGACGGTGACGGCTTCCGGCAATGGCCATACCTCCAAAGAAACCGTTGAAATCGACGTCCGTAATCCGAATCCGCCGGTTATGAATGCGACCGTCCGACTGCTGAATCCCGGAGAAACAGCCAGTCTTGCGTATCAACTGGATGGCGCTTACGGGGGAAACTGGATCAAACTGGAGGCTTCGCGCATTCCTGCGGTAGACCTGAACCGCCGGTTTGACTATCTGTACGATTATCCGCACTACTGTTCGGAGCAGTTGACCTCGCGGGCGCTGCCGCTGTTATTCATTTCGTCTTTCAGGGATTTGAGCGACAAGGAGCAGGCGAGCATGAAAACCAACGTCCGCGAAGCCATCGCCAACTTGTATGGCCGCCAGCTCTCCGGAGGCGGCATCGTCTATTGGCCGGGAAACACGTCCGCAGACCGGTGGATTACTTCCTATGCAGGGAGTTTTCTGTGGATGGCGAAGGAAAAGGGATACGATGTCAACGAAGGCGTTCTCGGCCGGTGGAAAAACTATCAGCGCAAGGCGGCGCAGGACTGGCGCCCCGAGACACGGCACGACATGCGATACGGACAGTACGACAGCGAGTATGAACAGGCTTATCGCCTCTACACGCTGGCGCTGGCAGGTGCACCGGAGGCGGGCGCCATGAACCGGTTGAAGGAACTGAAGGAGCAGTCGCAACAGGCGCGCTGGCGGTTGGCCGCCGCCTATGCGCTGGCAGGCAAGGGAAACGTGGCGAACGAGTTGGTCTTTAATCAAAAAACGGAAGTCGAACCCTATTCGTCGAATAATGCCTTCTACGGCTCCGGCAGCAGAGACGAGGCCATGATTCTGGAGACGCTGATCCTGATGGGAAAAGAGAAGGAAGCCTTTTTACTGGCACAAAAAGTGTCGCGCGATTTATCCGGCGAACGCACGTTTACGACGCAAACAACAGCTTATGCGTTGATGGCCATGGCGCGGCTGGCCGAAAAAAGTTCCGGCACGATCCGTTTCGACTGGTCGTTGAACGGAACCGGACAGCCTGCGGTGCAGACGGGAAAAGCGGTTTTCCAAAGCGACCTTCCGCTAAAACCCCTGTCCGGTCGTGTAAACATCACGAATGCGGGCGAAAATACATTGCATGTCAGTCTGGCATCCAAGACCAAACCGCTGCGTGATTCGTTGCCTCCGGTGGAGGATCATATCCGGCTGAACGTATCCTACACCCATTTGAACGGTAAAGACATGGACGTCTCCAAGCTCAAACAGGGAACGGATTTCATCGCCGTCATACAAGTTTCGAATATCAGCGGATACAATGACTATACGGATTTGGCGCTGACGCAAATCATCCCCTCCGGCTGGGAAATCTATAATGAACGGATGGAGCAGCCCGAAGAAGAGGAGGATAAGCAAAGCGTTTCCTATACCTGGCGCGACATTCGGGACGACCGCGTACTGACCTATTTTGACCTGGCGCGGCAGAAGAGTAAAATTTTCCGGGTCAGGATGACGGCCTCTTACGCAGGTTCGTTTATTTTCCCCGCCATACATTGCGAAGCAATGTATGATCCAAGTGTACAGGCACGCACCAAAGCCGGCCGCGTAACGGTAGAACAGCCGCGGACCGGTGGCGCTGCCGGAACGGACCGCCTGTAAATATCTCATCGAAAGGAAACGGACAGATACGACCCTAAAATGCAACGTGTAATTTTATTGACGGATTTATCGGAAGAATACGCCAAGAACCTGCTAAAAGGTATTGTTCGCTATTCAAAGGAACACGAACCGTGGGTTTTGTGTAAAATGCCCTTTTCCTATCGGGTCTCGCACGAAGTGGAGGGCGTTCTAAACTGGGCGAAGGAATGGAAGGCGGACGGTATCATCGCCCAGTTTTACAATACGGATCGGGTAGGTATCTTCAGGGAAAACGGAATTGCGGCAATTGCCCAGGATTTTAAGGCGCGATTTACCGAGATTCCCAATATCACGGGCGCTCACCGGCTTGCCGGCAAAATGGGGGCAGACTATTTCATCCGGAAAGGATTTAAGAATTTCGCCTTTTACGGGTTTAAAGACATTGTTTGGTCTTCGGAACGGTGTGAAGGCTTTGTCGAGGAAATCGGCAAGTATCATTTGGAGAGGAATTTCCACGAGTATCAAAATTCGGATTTCAAGGAACTCTGGTATTACGAATCGGCCCCTTTGATAGCCTGGTTAAACAGGTTGCCCAAGCCAGTCGCCATGATGGCTTGCGACGATAACCAGGGACACCACATCGCGGAAGTATGCAAACAGTGCGGCATCAAAATTCCTGAAGAAATCGCCTTGCTGGGAGTAGACAACGATGAAGTGGTTTGCACCTTGTCCGATCCGCCGCTTTCGTCCATCAGCCAGGCCGTAGAAAAAGGGGGCTATGAAACAGCCCGGCTAATGAGCCGGATGATACAAAACCCCAAGGGCTGCTACAAGGATGTAGTGGTCTATCCGACCCATGTTGTTACCCGCCAGTCTACCGACATCTATGCCACCACCGACCGGCACATATCCACCGTCCTGAAATACATCCACCAACATGCAGACAAAAAACTGAGCGTGGACAGCATCACGCAGTTGGTTCCCCTCTCCAGGCGGCTGCTTGAATACCGTTTCAGGCAAGAGATCGGGCTTCCCATCTACAACTATGTGATGAATTTACGCATAGACCGCGTTGCCCATCAACTGCTCCATACCCAGTCATCCATTATCGAAATTACCGAAGGGATGGATTTTTCGGACTATAAAAACATAGCGCGCCAGTTTAAAAAAATAAAAGGCTGTACGCCCACCGAATACCGTATCCGAAATTCCATCCAATAATTCCCGTCCGTTTTCGGGCAAAACCTTCGGTCGTTAATGCCGGCCATGGAACATAAGTTTACCCCGTCATATTGTTGTACCTGCCCGGTGTGCAAATCTTTTATCCGGGGATTGTGATGACGGGAGGGACTGGCGTGACGCTCTACTGCAATATCCTTTCCCGTTTCATCCGGGAGTTCCTCTATTTGTTTTTCGCCCCCGTGTGCGGATCGTTGATGCTTTTCCCGCAAGTGAAGGTTTTCTGCAAGCGCATGTCATGCAGACTCATCCAATAAACCCCTGTCGCTTCCATTGTCTATTCCGGCGCCATGAAAATTGACCGTTTCAAACTCAATCACTTCTTTTTCGGGTATCCGTTTCCGAATGAAAACTTCGTATCGCCAAAATTTGTTTGCCCTTCTTTGAAACAAGACTCGCAGACAGGCATCATGCATGAATCGAACTGCTGCCGCTTGCCGCAGATTTTGCAAAGGCAACGCCCTTTAATGGACGGCATTGGTGAAACGCAGATGAAACGTCATTAAAATCTGCGGCATCCGCGCCGAAATCCCTTTCATCCGCGTGAAACCCCGAATCTTTGAATCCTTGAATTTTTGAATCTTTTCGGCTTCATTCCGCAAATGATTCGTATTTTTGCCGGAAAATAGATGGAGATGATGAACGAGACAACGATACGGACGGAGGATTTGAAAGGCGCGTGCGACGTCTTGCGTCGCGGCGGACTGGTGCTGTATCCTACCGACACGATTTGGGGTATCGGATGCGATGCGACCGACGCCGGGGCTGTGCAGCGGGTGTATGCGCTCAAACAGCGCGCCGACCGGAAAGCGATGATCGTCCTGCTCGACAGTCCGGCCAAATTGGAAGCCTATGTCGAAGAAGTCCCTGCCGTTGCATGGGACTTGATGGAAGTGGCCGTCCAACCGCTGACGATTGTCTATGCCGGGGCGAGGAATGTGGCGTCCAACCTGCCGGGCGAAGATGGCAGCCTCGGCGTCCGCATCACGAAGGAGGCGTTTTCCAGCCAACTGTGCCGGATGTTCCGCAAGCCGGTTGTTTCCACCTCGGCCAATGTCAGCGGACAGCCGGCGCCGGCGTTATTTCGCGAGATCGCGGAAGAAATACGGACGGGCGTGGACTATGTCGTGCATTATCGCCGGGACGAAACGACTCCGGCCAAACCGTCGGGGATCCTGAAGTTGGGCGCCGGAGGTCTTGTACAGGTAATCCGGGAATGAACATGAACAAGCGCAGACAAACTCTCAAATATGTCGTGACGGACTTTGTGACGGCTGCCGTCATCTGGATCCTGTTGAACGAATTGCGCTATGCGGAAGTGGCGCGATACGCAGGGTTCGAAACGCTGGCCTCCTTTCTCGGCTCCTACGGGGTGATGAAGGGGCAGTTGCTGATTCCCTGCTTTTGGGTGATCCTGTACTATTTCTCCGGATATTATAACCTGCCTTTCGGCAAGTCGCGCATCAACGAATTGTTCACCACCTTCGTCAGCGTTTCCATCGGCGTTATATTCATCTTCTTTGTCGTAGTACTGGACGACCTGCCCCGGTCGTTTACGGTTTATTACCGGATTTTCTTTTCCTACTTCGCGATGCAGTTTTTCCTGACCTGTGCCCTGCGCTACGCCATTACGCTGCACGCCCGGCAGAAGGCGCGCAGCCGCGAATGGGCTTCCTCCGTGCTGATCATCGGCGCAGGCCGGCAGGCGCTGAAGGCAAGGAACGACCTGCTGAAACTGGGATACCGGATTGCCGGATTCGTACAGGTCGATGCCGACGTGCCCCCGGCGGCGCCCGAAGGCGAACTGCTGGGTCGCTTCGACGAACTGGCGCAGGTGATGGCCGCCTGTCCGGTCGACGAACTGGCGCTGGCGCCCGGCTCGATCCCGGACAGCGAAGTCATCCGTATCCTCTATTCGCTCTATCATTACAACCTGCCTATTAAAATCAGCGTGGAGAAAAACAATCCGCTCTCCAAAGGCAAAGTGAAGACGATTCACGGAATCCCGTTTATCGAAGTAACGGCGAACAACTTCTCCGAAGCGGGCAAGAATATCAAGAAGGCAACGGACAAGTGCGTGTCGGCGCTGGCGCTGCTGCTGCTCTCGCCCCTGTATGCGTACATCGCTCTGGGCGTGAAAAGAAGTTCGCCGGGGCCGGTCTTCTTCAAACAGGAGCGCATCGGCTACATGGGACGGCCGTTTACGATGTACAAATTCCGCACGATGTATACGGACACGGAACAGCAAGTCCCTTTGCTGACGGAAAGAGACGACCCGCGCGTGACGCCCTTCGGACGCCTCCTGCGGAAATACCGGCTGGACGAGTTTCCGCAGTTCTGGAATGTGCTGAAGGGAGACATGTCCATCGTCGGCCCGCGTCCCGAACAGCGCTACTACATTGAACAGATCGTCGACAGGGCGCCGTATTACTACCTGCTGCACAACGTCCGTCCGGGCATCACCTCGTGGGGCATGGTGAAGTACGGGTATGCCGATACGGTGGAAAAGATGATCGAGCGACTGGATTATGACATCATGTATTATGAAAACATGTCATTGAGTTTGGACATCATGATTCTGGCATATACCATCCGAATCGTATTAACGGGGAAAGGAGTATGAGCAAGAGCAGTACAAACCGGTTTTACCGCTTTCTGCTGTGGCGGGAAAAACACATCCGGGAGCGGGTCTTTATTCCGGTGATCAGTTTTATTGTGGGGATCGGCACGGCGCTGGCCGCCATCCTGCTGAAACAGCTGATCCATTTCATTCAGGCGCAGCTGGTGGCAGGCGACCGGGAGGGGATGAATTACTGGCTGCTGGCATACCCGATCATCGGGATTCTGCTGTCGGGACTGTTCGTGCGCTACATCGTGCGCGACGACATCAGTCATGGCGTGACGAAGATTCTGTACGCCATTTCGCAACGGAAAAGCCGCATCAAGCCGCATAACATGTGGTCGTCGCTGGTGGCCAGTTCGTTCACCATCGGTTTCGGGGGTTCGGTAGGGGCGGAAGCGCCGATTGTATTGACGGGAGCGGCCATCGGTTCCAACCTCGGCCGTCTGTTTCGCATGGAGCAGAAGACGCTGATGCTGCTGGTGGGCTGCGGCGCCGCCGGCGCGATAGCGGGCATCTTCAAGGCGCCGATCGCCGGACTGGTCTTTGTGATCGAGGTGCTGATGCTCGACCTGACGATGACGTCCGTCCTGCCGCTGCTGATTTCGTCGGTCACGGCCGCCACCATGTCGTACATCTTCACCGGGACGGACGCGATGTTCAAGTTCTCGCAGACGGAGGCGTTCGAGATCGGACGGATTCCATACGTCCTGCTGCTGGGCATTTTCTGCGGACTGGTGTCGCTCTACTTTACCCGCGTGATGAACCGGATCGAAGGCGTCTACCGCAGGCTGACCCGTCAACGGCAGCGGTTCCTGCTGGGCGTCGTGATGCTGAGTATCCTGATCTTTCTTTTCCCGCCCCTCTACGGCGAAGGCTACGATACCATCGAATCGCTGCTCGACGGGCAATATATCTTCCTGATGGGCGACAGTCTTTTTCACGGCCTGAGCGGGAATTACTGGGGCATCGTCCTGTTCATGGGATTGATTCTGCTGACGAAAGTCTTTGCGTCGAGCGCCACGAATGCGGCCGGCGGGTGCGGCGGAATCTTCGCGCCCAGCCTGTACCTGGGTTGCATTGCCGGATTCGTGTTTGCGCACGTGTCCAATTCGTTCGGATTCATGTATCTTCCGGAGAAGAATTTCGCGCTGCTGGGCATGGCCGGCGTCATGTCGGGCGTGATGCACGCCCCCCTGACGGGCGTCTTTCTGATAGCCGAACTCACCGGCGGATACGACCTGTTCCTGCCGCTGATGATCGTCTCCATCAGTTCGTACATGCTGATCGTCGCTTTCGAGCCGCACAGCATCTACTCCATGCGTCTGGCGCAGAAGGGGGAGTTGCTGACGCATCACAAGGACAAGGCCATCCTGACGCTGATGAAGATCGACCATGTGATCGAGACGGATTTCCTGACCGTCAGGCCGGATATGACGCTGGGCGAGATGGTCAAGGAGGCGATTGCACGCAGTTCGCGCAGCATGTTTCCGGTCGTGGATAGAAACAATGTGCTGCTGGGGCTGGTGCTGGTGGACAATATCCGGAACATCATGTTTCGCCCCGAATTGTATGAGCGGTTCAGGGTGTCGAAGTTCATGGTGTCGGCGCCGGCGAAACTGAGGTCGGACATGCCGATGGAGCAGATCATGCGCGTCTTTGACGACACGAAGGCGTGGAATCTCCCGGTCGTCGACGCCGCAGGACACTACATGGGATTCGTCTCCAAATCGAAGATATTTAATTCCTACCGGGAAGTACTGGTCGATACGTTTTCGGGAGACTGAGAGAAATTCAAAGATTCAAAGATTCAAAAATTCAAAGATTTCATTCTCAATTCTCAATTTACAATTCTCAATTTACAATTTATCCAATGAACAAGGAAGAGGTACGGATCGTATATATGGGCACGCCGGATTTTGCGGTGGAGAGTTTACGCGCTCTGGTGGAGGGCGGTTATCAGGTGGTCGGCGTCGTTACAATGCCCGACAAGCCGATGGGACGGCATGGCAGCGTGTTACAGGCCAGTCCGGTGAAACAGTACGCGCAACGGCAGGGTCTGCCCGTCCTGCAGCCCGAAAAGCTGAAGGAGGAAGCGTTTCTGGCGCAACTCCGCGCCTTGCAGGCCGACCTCCAGGTGGTGGTTGCCTTTCGGATGCTGCCCGAAGCGGTGTGGAACATGCCGCCCTTAGGCACCTTCAACCTGCACGCTTCCCTCCTGCCCCGCTACCGCGGTGCGGCGCCCATCAATTGGGCGATCATGCACGGCGAGAAGGAAACCGGCGTCACTACCTTTTTCCTGACGCACGAGATTGATACCGGACACATCATCCGTCAGCGCCGCCTCCCGATTGCCGACACGGACGATGCCGGCGCCGTACACGACCGGCTGATGACGCTGGGCGCCGCACTGGTCGTCGAAACGGTCGACTTGCTGCTGACGCACAACGGGCGGGTGGACGTTATCCCGCAGGAAACATGCTACAGCGTCGGCGACGCACTGCGTCCCGCGCCGAAAATCTTCAAGGAGACCTGCCGCATCGACTGGCAACAGCCGGCCCGGGCCATCTACGACTTTATCCGCGGTCTGTCGCCCCATCCGGCAGCGTGGACGGAATGGCGGACGGCGGACGGCGCCGCGCCTCAGCCGATGAAAATCTTTCGATCCGAAATCCGCCCGGAAACGCATACCCTGCCCCCCGGCACGATCCGCAGCGACAGCGCTACATACCTCGACGTGGCGGTAAAAGACGGATTCGTGCGTCTCCTCTCCGTCCAGTTGGCCGGCAAGAAACGGTTAGACATCCGGGACTTCCTGAACGGCGTCAAACAATCCGTGAAAGGAGAATGGAGAAGTATGAATTGAAGTGCAGGTAAACAATCCATCTTCCAGCGGCCTGCTTTTGTGCATCGTGCCTGTCCCGCTGGGGACAGGATGCCGGTAGAAAATGGCAGGTTACCTGCCCGCCCGAATCCCGCAGGAATGGCATGTGTGATATGACCGGCAATCATCCCGGAATAACGATGTCGGCAGAACACGCAGTGTTCAATATGAATAATCCCCAATGAAGCGCAGCGATTGGGGGGATAGAATGGGGGTTACAAGAAGATTCAAGGAATCTTCTGTCCTGAATCCGTGTATATGTAAATCGAAAACGAACGCACTCTATGCACGGTAACTCTGAATCTTTGAATTTTTGAATCCTTGAATCTTTGAATCTTCAGCCTTGAATCTTTGAATTTTTTTAATCCGCGAAAAGTTTATAATTTTGACGCATAAACAATACATTCAATTTTAGTAATACAGGAAGACAATGAATAAACAGTGTAAGGTATGGTTGGCGCTGGCTGCCGTTTTATTGGCAGCAGCTTGTGGAGAAGTGAAAACGGACGCCGTGTCGCTGGCTGGCGAGTGGCAGTTCAGGATTGACCCGGACGATGTCGGAGTGCGGGACAAATGGTACAAACAGTCTTTCGAGGACAGGATTCAGTTGCCCGGCTCGTTGCAGGAGCAGGGGTACGGTTACGACGTAGACCTGCAGACGGTCTGGACGGGGCAGATCGTGGACAGCGCCTGGTATCACGCGCCCGAATATGCCAAATACCGCGAGAAGGGAACGGTGAAGGTGCCTTTCTGGTTGAATCCCGAAAAGCATTATGTGGGCGTTGCATGGTATCGGCGCGAGATACGGATTCCTTCCGGGTGGAAGGGCAAGCGCATCGGGATCGAGCTGGAACGGGCGCACTGGGAAACGGCGCTCTTTGTGGACGGCGTGCGGCGGGGCGACGCCGACGGCCTCTCCACGCCGCACCGGTATGAACTGGACGGGATCAAGCCGGGGAAACATGTCCTTTCGCTGCGCGTGGACAACCGCGTGCATATCCCCGTCGGCATCAATGCGCACAGCGTGTCCGATCATACGCAAAGCAACTGGAACGGCCTCACCGGTCGCCTGACGCTTTCCGCCCGTCCGGCCGTTTCGATCGACGACGTGCAGATTTATCCCGATGTGGCAGGCGGGCAGGCGGAAGTGAAAGTCACGCTGCGCGGCAGCCATGAAGACGGCGGCCTGCTGGAGCTGCAACTGGAGACGGCGGACGGCGAACCGGTCGGGACGCGGGTCGCCATCCGTACCGGAATGGGCACGACATTCTCCGCCGGCCTTTCCGCCGGCAGCGACCTGCGCCTGTGGTCGGAGCATCACCCGCATCTCTATCGCGTCAGGACGACCGTTACCGTGAACGGCGAGACGGATACGCGCTGTACGACATTCGGCTTCCGCGAAATCAAAAGGGAAGGCACGCGCTTTCACGTCAACGGACAGCCCGTCTTCCTGCGCGGCACGCTGGAATGCTGCATTTTCCCGCTGACCGGCTACCCGGCGATGGACAAGACCTACTGGACGAAGATATACAGCGTGGCGAAAAGTTTCGGACTGAACCACCTGCGTTTTCACTCCTGGTGTCCGCCCGAAGCGGCCTTTGAGGTGGCCGACAGTCTGGGCGTCTACCTGCAGGTGGAGTGTGCGGCCTGGGCAACGGTGGGCGACGGCTCGCCGCTCGACCGCTGGATCTATGACGAGAGCGACCGCATCCTGAAGGAATACGGCAATCATCCCTCGTTCTGCCTGCTGGTCTACGGAAACGAGCCGGGCGGGAAGAATCAGGTGGAATACCTGTCTTCGCTGGTGGACTACTGGCAGCGGAAGGATCGCCGGCGCGTGTATTCGGGCGCCGCCGGATGGCCTTACGTGGAGAATGCCGACTACTGGAACGCGCCCCATCCGCGTATTCAGGCGTGGGGCGAGGGACTGAACAGCCTCCTCAACGCCCGGCCGCCCCGCACGGACTACGACTGGCGCAACCGTATCCGCGGGGACATGCCGACCGTCAGCCACGAGATCGGGCAGTGGTGCGTCTATCCGAACCTCGAGGAGATCGGGAAGTATACCGGCGTCCTGAAGGCAAAGAACTTTGAAATCTTTGCGGAGACGCTGGCCGCCGCGCATCTGGGCGATCTGGGCCGGGCGTTTCTCTACGCTTCGGGCAAGCTGCAAACGCTGTGCTACAAGGCCGATATAGAAGCGGCGCTGCGCACGCCCGGCTTTGCGGGATTCCAGCTGCTCGACCTGCACGACTTTCCGGGACAGGGCACGGCGCTTGTGGGCGTGCTCGATCCCTTCTGGGACACGAAAGGATACGTGACGGCCGAAGAATACAGCCGTTTCTGCAACCGGACCGTGCCCCTGGTCCGTTTTCCGAAGATGGTCTGGCTGAACAGCGAAACGCTGACCGCCGGCATCGAGGTGGCGCATTTCGGCGAACAACCGCTTGTCAATGCAAAAATCAACTGGAGCATCCGGGACGATGCGAAGACGTACATCGAAGGAACGGCCGTCAGGGAATTGATCCCGCTGGACAACTGTACGGACGCGGGGACGATCGCCTTTCCGCTTCAGGACATCAGCCAGCCCAGGCAGTTGACGGTGTCCGTCGCCATCGAGGGGACGCCTTACCGGAATCAATGGAATGTGTGGGTTTATCCGGCGAAGAAAAACCCGGTGGCGTCGCCGCCGCACGTGGCTGTCCGGTGGGACGGGACGCTGGCGGCGCGTCTGGAACGGGGCGAGTCCGTACTGTTGACCGTGCCCCGGGGACGCATCCGGCCCGAAAAGGGCGGCCGCATCGCCACCGGCTTCTCTTCCATTTTCTGGAACACGGCGTGGACGCGCGGTCAGGCGCCGCACACGCTGGGTATCTACTGCGACCCGAAGCATCCGGCGCTGGCCGCCTTCCCCAACGAGGGATTCAGCGATTACCAGTGGTGGGACATCGTCTCCGAATGTGACGCCATCGACCTGAGCGACTTTCCGGCGGATTTCCGTCCGGTGATACACCTGATCGACGACTGGTTCACGAACCGCAAGCTGGGTATCCTGTTCGAGGCCAAAGTGGGCAAGGGAAAACTGATGGTGTGCAGCGCCGACCTTCAGACCGGCCTGCCCCGCCGTCCGGCCGCCGCGCAGCTGCGCCAGAGCCTGCTGGAGTACATGGCCTCCGGACAGTTTAATCCGCCAAAGGAACTGGATGCAGCAACAATCGGAAAATTGTTTACACCATAGAAATTCAAGGATTCAAGGATTCAAAGATTCAAAGATTCGTTTCACGCGGATTGGCGCGGATTTCAGCGCAGATTCCGCAGATTAAAATGTCATTTCAATCTGCAAGAATCTTTGAATTTTTGAATCCTTGAATTTTTGAATCTTTGAATTTCTTCATATTTGCCTGACCAGTTCGGAAAACAGTCGGGTCATTGTTTCCGCAGCCTGTCCGGCGGCGGTCACCACATCGGCGCCGTCGTTCACATAGTCGTCTGCAAAGTGATACCCTTCGTTGGTAATGACCGACATGCCGAAGACACGCAGTCCGGCGTGCCGTGCAACAATGACTTCCGGCACCGTACTCATGCCGATGGCGTCGCCACCGACGCGGCCGTAAAAGGCATATTCCGCCGGCGTCTCGAACGACGGGCCGGTCAGGCCGACGTAAACGCCCTTTTTCACGGGAATGTTCTGCGAAGCGGCAATGGCTTCAGCCATGCGGATGAAGGCGCGGTCGTAGGCGCGCGTCATGTCCGGAAAGCGTGTTCCGAAAGCCGCCTCGTTCGGGCCGATCAGCGGATTGGGCAGCATGTTGATGTGGTCGCGGATAATCATCAGATCGCCGATACGGAAGGTGTTGTTGATACCGCCGGCCGCATTCGACACCAGCAAATTCTTTACGCCAAGGCCTTTCATCACCCGCACCGGATACGTCACCTGCTGCATGGTATACCCTTCGTAATAATGAAACCGTCCCTGCATGGCCAGGACGGATTTTCCGCCCAGCGTGCCGGAAATCAGGTTTCCCTTATGACCCGTCGCCGTGGAATGCACGAAATGCGGTATTTCGGCGTAGGGAATCTTCACGGCCTGTTCCAGCCGGTCGGCCAGCGCCCCCAGGCCGCTGCCAAGGATAATGGCCGTTTCCGGAGAACCGGAAATACGCGAGGCCAGATAATCTACTGTTTCCTGATACATGTTTACAGCTCTTTTATCGGTGAATCAAATCATAGGCAGCCTGCGCCGCCTGTTCGAGAATTTCCCCTTCGCCGGGTATTTCACGGCGCTGCATCAGGATATTCCCGTCGCAGATGACGGTATCCACGCAACTGCCGTTGGCGGCAAAAACGAGGTTGGACACAAAATTGAAATTGGGTGTGAAAGCCGGCGTAGCCAGGTCGATCAGGCAGAGATCCGCCAGACGGCCTTCTTCAATCCGTCCCGCATCCCACCCCGTCAGTTCGGCGCCGGCCACGGTGGCGGCGTCAAGCATCTCTCCGCAGGACAGCGCCTCCGGGTCGTACCGCCACGCCTTCCCCAGCAGGGAGGCCAGTTTCATGACCTCCACCATGTCCAGGTTGTTGGACGACGCGCAGCCGTCCGTCCCCAGTCCGACCGTTATGCCGGCCGTGCGCATTTCCCTGTACTTGAACCGGTATCCGGAAGCCAGTTTCATGTTCGACGCCGGATTGTGTACCACCTTTACCCCCGTTTCTGCCAGGAGCGCGATTTCTTCCCCGTCCACATGCAGGGCGTGCGCCAGCGACCAGCGCGGCGACAGCACACCCAGCCGGTGCAGGTAACGGACGGGCGTCGTTCCGAACTGCGCCCGGCACTGTTCCACTTCGCCCTCCGTTTCGGCCAGGTGTATCTGGATTAGCAGGTCGTGTGCCTCGGCAAAGTCGTGCGCCCATTGCAGCAGTTCGCCGGACACGGTGTAAATGGCGTGAGGCCCCAGCGCCAGCCGGATGCGCGGATTGCGGCATACGGCAGACTGGCACCGACTGCGGATGCGGCGGCGGCTCTTCTCGGCCAGTTCCGGGCGGAAGTGGTCGAAACACGCCTCCGAAAGCACGGCACGCAGTCCCATCTCGTCAACGGCGGCATACGTCGCGTCCACCTGGTGGTACATGTCGAAAAACGTGGTCGTCCCGCTTCTGATCATCTCTACGCAGGCCAGTTTCGCCCCCCGGTAAATATCCTCTTCCGTCAGTTTGGCCTCGTTCGGCCAAATCTTTTCGTGAAGCCAGGGCTGCAGCGGCATGTCGTCGCCAAAGCCGCGGAAGAGGGTCATTGCCGCGTGCGTGTGCATGTTCATCAAGCCGGGGATCACCGCCTTGCGCCGGCCGTCGATGACCGTTGTCCCCGGGGCGGCGTCGATGACGGGGGCAATGCGCCGGATACGGTTTCCCTCGATGAGTATGTCGGCAGGAACGCCGTTCAGTTCAGCCGATTTTATTACTGTTCCCAAAGTCTGTTTCTGTTTTTGCGTTTATACATGCCAGTTCCGGTAAAACTCCGCCACGGCTTCGATGCCGGTGAAGAACCGTTCCAGGCCGAAGTTTTCGTTGGGCGAATGGATGGCGTGGCGTTCCAGACCGAAGCCCATCAAGACCGTCTTGAGGCCGAGAATCTCCTCAAAGGCCGGCACGATCGGTATACTTCCGCCGCGGCGCATGGCCAGCGGTTTCTTGCCGAACGCGACGGCAAACGCCCGTTCGGCGGCGCGGTATGCCGGAAGGTCAATCGGGCAAACGTAAGCCTGTCCGCTGTGGCAGTGCGCTACCTTCAGTTTCACGCAGTCCGGGGCCTTGCCTGTCAGATAGTCGATGAACAGTTGCGTGATCCGTTCCGCGTCCTGACGGGGCACCAGCCGGCAGGAGACTTTGGCGTACGCCTTCGAGGGCAATACCGTCTTGGCGCCCTCGCCCGTGTAGCCGCCCCAGATGCCGCAAATATCGAACGAGGGGCGACAGCTGTTCCGCTCCAGCGTCGAATAGCCGCTTTCGCCGAACAGGGCTTCCACGCCGATGGCCTGCCTGTACGCATCTTCGTCGAACGGCGCCTGTGCCGTCATCGCCTTTTCCTCGGGCGAAAGTTCCTGCACGTCGTCGTAGAAATGCGGAATCGCAATCCTTCCGCCGGCATCCGTCACGTCGGCCAGCAAACGGCACAGCACATTGAGGGGATTGGCCACGGCGCCGCCGAAATGACCGGAGTGAAGATCGCGGTTCGGCCCGGTCACCTCGATCTCCCAGTAGGACAGGCCGCGCAGCCCGGTCGTCAGCGAGGGCGCCTCTTCGCTGTACATGCTCGTGTCGGAAACCAGGATCACGTCCGCCTTCAACAGGTCGCGGCGGGCTTCGCAAAACGGTTTCAGACTGGCCGACCCGATTTCTTCCTCGCCTTCGACGATGAACTTCACGTTGCAGCGAAGGCATCCCTCCTGCAAAGCCGTCTGAAAGCCCTTTATCTGGATCATCAACTGCCCCTTGTCATCGTCTGCGCCCCGTGCCCGGACGGCGCCGTCGCAGACGACCGGCTCGAACGGGTCGCCGTGCCACAGGGCCAGCGGTTCGGGCGGCATCACGTCGTAATGGCCGTAAACCAGCACCGTGGGTGCATCTGCCGAGAGGATGCGCTCGGCATACACCACCGGATGCCCGGCCGTCGGCATCACTTCCGCCCGCTCCGCCCCCGAAGCGAGCAATATCCCGCGCAGGCGTTCGGCGCACGCCTGCATGTCCGGCCGGTGAATTTGCTGCGAACTGACGGACGGTATCCGCAACAGCTCGAACCACTCGGCCAGAAATCGTTCCCGGTTTTCCCGGATATACGTTTTTATCGACATTCTTTTTGCTTTTAATCGTTACACCTGATTCTTCCGGCAAGTACACGCCGCCATGACGGGCAAAGAGCGCTTCACGTGCGTGTCGCCGCATTCAAAAATCGCCTTCGGGACTTTCCCGAAGGCGACGACAAACGTACATGAAAATTATGGGATTTACAAGTGCGCGGAATAAAAATCGGGAGCCGGCCAAATCCTTTCGGAGCGATTTCATGTGCCGCTCTTGCGCGGTGTCTTCCGATAAGAACGGTTTTTCAGGGATTAAAAATTCTGCTGCTTTCAGAACCGTTTCAAGCGGAAAGGCAGCAGAGTTGCCAATCCGGTGCAGACAACTGCCGTTGCATGGATTATTGACCCGGTACACCGGAAAGAAACTCCGGCATACCGGGAGCAAAATCCGGTATACCGGGAAAGAATTTCGGTACACCGGGAAAGAAATCCGGTACACCGGGAGCAAAATCCGGTACACCGGAAATGAAATCCGGTACACCGGAAATGAAATCCGGTACACCGGAAATGAAATCCGGTACACCGGAAATGAAATCCGGTACACCGGGAAAGAAATCCGGTACACCGGAAATGAAATCCGGTACCCCGGGAAAGAAATCCGGTACACCGGAAATGAAATCCGGTACACCGGGAAAGAAATCCGGTACACCGGAAATGAATTTCGGTACACTGAAAATGAAATCCGGTGTACCGGGGGAGAAGTCCGGTACACCGGCTGTGAGTAACAGAACTTTTGTTCCGGCCGGGAAGTTGGATTTTCCGGCGTCGTGCGTAACGGGCAGCCTGGAGGCGACGGCTGCCGACCGCGTGAACAGGGGGCTGCCGGTGCACGGCTGACTGTGACGCTCTCTCTGCACCGTCTCAACGGTCAGCTCCGTTGACACGGCTTCCTGCCGATCCCGACGGTTACGCTTGTAATATCCGTTCCGGCTTATACCGTAATATTTACACAGACTGCTCACGCTCATGCCTTTCTTTTCCCGGCAGCAACCGGTCGCCGACTGCCGAAGTTTTTATATATATCTGTTTGACAGTGTTCGTTTGCCACTTCCGCCGGACTCTCCAGCGCATTCCTCACTAACGTTGCATCTGCCGGCGGTTCTCTTCACGCAGACGCCCGATCCCGTCCGTTTCTCCTTTCATCCGTATTCTTACTGCCGTGTTTAATAATTCTTCCTGTCCAAATTTCTTTATCCTGCCCTGAACCGTTCCCGCTCCCCGTATCCCGTATTTCAGACTTGCCGAACTTATACCCGATCCCGATGATACTTCCCGAACGACTTTCTCCTTAAAACAGTTACTGTACCGATAATACGTTCGCTTACTTTTTGTCATGTTTTCTCCTTCCTTTTTGTCAACCTGTGGCAGGACATGACACTCCGGTAACTTTTCCGAGCCTTCCGGGAAACTTCCCGATCCTTCCGGCAAATTTTTCCCTGGCGTCCGTGTGATTTTTTACCCGTCACTCTGTCATTCAAAATATTTCATATACATTTGCAGGACTAATTGAAATGCTATGTATCCATTTATTTTTAGACCTATACTGAAAGAAATCATCTGGGGCGGAACGGATATCCGCCCCTTTAAAGGTTTGACGCCGACCGGCGAGGCCATTGGTGAAAGCTGGGAACTCTCGCACGTGAAAGGGAATTACTCTGTGGTGGCCAACGGCGCGCTGGAGGGGCAGACGATCGACGACCTGATCGCCACTTATGGCGCACGGCTGGTCGGTGAAAAGGTGATGCAGCGATTCGGGAGAACGTTCCCGTTGCTGATCAAGTTTATTGACGCACGCGACAACCTTTCCATACAGGTACATCCCGATGATTCACTCGCATGGGAACGCCATCGTTCGTTCGGTAAAACGGAGATGTGGTATGTGGTGAAGGCCTCTTCCGGAGCAGCGTTGTACAGCGGCTTCAGTCGTCCGACAGACGCCGGTGAATACGTGCGCAGAGCAGGTGACGGCACTCTGATGGACGTACTCAGGCGCTACGAGGTACTGGCCGGAGACGTCTTCTTTTTACCGGCCGGCCGTGTACATGCCATTGGCGCAGGCTGTTTCATTGCGGAGATTCAGCAGACAAGCGACGTCACCTACCGCATCTACGACTACAATCGCAGGGATGCGGCGGGGAACAGCCGCGAACTGCATACGGAACAGGCAAAGGATGCCATTGACTACACGTTTTGTTCCGACTACCGGACGGCTTATACGCCTCGCCCGGACGAAGCGGTTTCACTGGTGCAATGCGACTATTTTACGACCCTCCTGCTGGATCTGTCCCGGCCTGCAGTACGCGACCTGGCAGCCCTGGATTCATTTGTGATCTATATTTGTCTGGAAGGCCGCCTGACCCTGTGCGACCATCAGTCAAATGAATTGACCGTACATCAGGGGCAAACCGTACTAATCTCCGCAGATACGAACGCCGTTACCCTGCGGCCTGAACCGCGGGCGAAAGTGCTGGAAACATATGTGGATGCAAGATGAAGCCTCGGAGAGGAAACGAATCTCCGACGATTTTTACGAAATTCATACGGGAACATCCTTTCCGGTATGTTAAAAGTGTGCCATTTTCGGGAAAGTATTTGTGCGGAGATAAATTTATGGTAATTTTGCGGACGATTTTAAAGGTGAAGTCGTTTTATACGCTGTTAACTTAAACGTTTAAGTTGGCGGCATAATAAAAAAACTAATGAACATGAGAACAGGTTTAATAGTATTAATCAGTCTATTGCTGACAGTTTTTACGGAATATGCTTACGGACAGTCTCAGCAGCATAAAATAAGTGATATTTACATCCGCGATCCATTCATTGTTCCGGATGCACGGCAGGGTATTTATTATATGTATGGTTCTTCGTCGCAACCGGGCAGAGACGGCCGGACGATTGGCGGCGTAGCGGTATACAAAAGCAGGGATTTGAAAACGTGGGAAGGCCCGCAGCAAGTCTTCACAGTACCCGAAGAAAACTGGATTACCGGTGCGGTATGGGCGCCCGAAGTACATGTCTACAACGGGAAGTACTACCTGTTTGCCACGCTCAACAGCGACATTGAATGGAAAAAGAAGCAGGAAAACTGGCCGGCGTTTACGTTCCGCGGCACACAAATTTTCTACGCCGATGTGCCCGAAGGGCCTTTCCTGCCTTTCGACCACGTGCCGCATACGCCGATGGATTACATGGCGCTTGACGGTACGCTCTGGGTGGAAGAGGGCACGCCTTACATGGTCTTTTGTCATGAATGGGTGCAAACGGTAGACGGTACGATGGATGTGATGGCGCTGAAATCCGATTTGTCGGCGCCTGCCGGTAAGCCGGCAAGTCTTTTTTGTGCCTCCAGCGCTCCCTGGGCGCCCGAAGGACGCAAGAGCTACGTGACCGACGGATGTTTTGTCTATCGCACCCAATCCGGAAAACTGTTGATGATCTGGTCCGGTTTTTCCCAAAAGGGATATGCCGTCGGCATAGCCGAATCTGTTACCGGGAAGATCACCGGCCCGTGGAAACAGCACCCGGAACCGTTGTTCGATCAGGACGGCGGTCACGGAATGATTTTCAAAACCTTCGAAGGCAAGTTATGCATCGTTTTCCATCAACCCAACGGGGGCGGCGCCGAACGGGCGCATATTTTCGAATTGGAAGATACCGGACATTCGCTGCTCGTCAAACAGGAAATAACCCGATAAAACAAATAAACAAGATAAACATAAACCGGCATGAACAGATTATTTATACAGATCACAGCGCTCGGACTGCTCCTGTGCGGATGTAGGAACACTACCCGGCAGCCAGTTTCCCCTATCCGGGAAAAAACGACGTTCCAAACGGGCGGGGAATGGAAACCCGTGACGGATGTACGCGCTGATGTGGCCATCGTCTACGGCGTCGGCGACCGGCAGGGCATGACCTTTGAGCAACGTGTGCAGTCATGGCGCGACCGGGGCTATATCACCCATTTCATGACCGGCATCGCCTGGGGGGGCTATCAGGATTACTTCACCGGACAGTGGGACGGAAAGTCCCATCTGGACGAAGGGCAGGTCAATGTAAAGGGCGACACCATCTGGCATGGACGCATGGTGCCCTATCTCGTCCCCTCCCAAAACTTCCTGACCTACCTGAAGGAGAAACACCTCAAGCGGGTGATTGACGCCGGTATTGATGCGATTTACCTGGAAGAACCCGAATTTTGGGCGTTTAGCGGCTACAGCGAAGCGTTCAAACGGGAATGGCAGGATTACTACGGCTCTCCGTGGCGTCCGCAACACGAATCGCCGGAAAACACGTATCTGTCCAACAAGCTGAAATATCATCTCTATTACAGGGCGCTGGAGGATGTCTGCACGTATGCCAAGGCCTACGGAAATAGCAAAGGCATGAACGTGCGATGCTATGTTCCGACTCATTCGCTGGTCAATTATTCGTCGTGGCAGATTGTCAGCCCCGAGGCCAGCCTTGCCTCGCTTCCGTGCATAGACGGATACATCGCACAGGTGTGGACGGGTACTTCCCGCGAAAGGACGTATTTCAACGGCGTTGAAAAGGAACGTGTTTTCGAGAACGCCTTGCTGGAATACGGTTCGATGGAATCCATGACGCGCCCTACGGGACGGAAAATGTTCTTCCTTACCGACCCTATCGAAGACTGGCCGCGCGACTGGCCGGACTACAAAAAGAACTATCAGGCGACTTTCACCGCCCAACTGCTTTATCCGATGATTGCCGACTATGAAGTCATGCCCTGGCCGGACAGGATTTACGAGGGATTGTACAAAACCGGTGTCGACAGCGAGGAAAAAGAACGCATTCCGCGTTTTTACTCCACTCAGATGCAGGTAATGATCAATACGCTAAATTCGATGCCGGTGTCGGAAAACAAGGTAAGCGGTTCGCACGGCATTGCCGTATTGATGGCCAATTCGCTGATGTTTCAACGTTTTCCTACTCACGGGAAAAAGCCGGAAGTAACAAAGGAAGGCCAGTCGAAGGGACTTAACATGGGGAGCATGCAAAATATGGCGGAGAGTTTTGAAGACCCGCAACTGTCCAGTTTTTACGGGCAAACGTTGCCGCTCCTGAAGCGGGGTGTCCCCGTGAGTATTGTCCACCTCGAAAATGTGGCTTATCCGGACACGTGGAAAGGCATCCGGGTGCTTGTCATGTCCTATTCCAGCATGAAGCCAATGGAGCCGACCGCCCACCGGCATGTCGCGGATTGGGTGAAAGGCGGCGGCACGCTGGTCTATTGCGGACGCGACGATGATGCGTATCAAACCGTGCAGGAATGGTGGAACACGGGAGGCAATTCATACGATGCGCCGTCCGGACATCTGTTTGAGCTGATGGGAATAGACCGTGCAGCACGGGAAGGATCATACGGCTACGGCGCGGGAACCGTGTGCGTAATTCGCCGGAATCCCAAGGAATTTGTGCTTGCCGCCAATCAGGACTCACAGTTGATCGACAGGGTCAAGACATTATATGAACAAGGTGCCCGGGGCGGCAAATTGATGTTCAAGAACAGTTTTTATTTGGAAAGAGGCCCGTACCGCATTGTTTCCGTGATGGACGAGAGTGTGGATGACCGGCCTTACGTGCTGACCGGCCGTTTCATTGACCTGTTTGACCCGCTGTTGCCGGTGCTGACCCGGAAAGAAGTACAACCGGGTGAACAGGCATACCTGTACGATCTGAAACAGGCGGACGACGGAGGGAAACCGCAGGTGCTGGCCACCGCCGCACGCATATACGATGAACAAACCGTGAAAAACAGCTATTCACTTACGGCAAGAAGTCCTTTGAATACAACAAATGTCATGCGAATACTGCTGCCGGGCGTTCCCGTGGAATACACGGCGTGCAATGCGCAGGGCGAGCCGGTCGAAGTACAATCCGCCTGGGACAGCGACAGTAAAACCTGCTTTCTGAGTTTCGAGAATCATCCGGACGGAATCAGGATAGAATTAAAATGGTAAAAACAAAATCATATTATAATCAATTAAAATCAGCAAGAAATGAAAAGAATACATTTGTATCGTTTAGTAGCAGCCTGTCTGGCTGTGACAGGCACCGGTTGCCAG
>JAITQL010000085.1 GCA_031288935.1 Tannerella sp. | reverse complement strand
CTTTCTTTTCCTGAGATTGTGTATAGAGACTCTTTTGGAGAGTCGCGGAAGGAGGCGGTTTGCTCCGACACTTTACCGGAGTTCTTCCCATGCGTTTATCCGCTGCGTGCCGCATGTTGCGGGAGGGTTTTATGTGCCCAGAGGTGCGCTCTTGAATCTTTGAATCTTTGAATCTTGAATTTTTGAATCTTCCCTGTCGTTGACGGTGGACGGGCGGGATTGAAAAACTTTTGTAACTTTGCAGGGGTTATCAATGAGGATACAATGATGAAAAAGAGTATTGTTTGGGCAGGTTGTCTGCTGATGATTGTGCAGGCGCAGGCGCAGATATTTGCGCCGGTCAAGTGGGAGATCAAGCTGACAGACCCCGAATCGGCCGAAAAGGAAGTATGGTTTACGGCTACGGCCGACAGGGGCTGGCACGTGTACGACATGAATCTGCCGGATGGCGGCCCGGTATCGACCCGCATCACTTTTGAAACGAAAAAGGGCGTGGAACTGACCGGTAAACCGACGCCGTCCGTCGCGCCGACAACGGTGTACGACGAGATGTTCGGGATGGACTTGCGCTGGTATGCGGGGAAAGTGACGTTTACGCAGAAAATCAAAATTACCGATCCGAAGAAGTTCCAGCTGGAGGGCGAAGTGGAGTTTATGGCCTGCAACGACGAAACGTGCCTGCCGCCGGAACACATTGCGTTTTCGTTTGACCGGAGTCATGTCAAAAACGGCGCCGCGCCTGCTGTTGCGTCCGTCGCGCCCGATTCCGCCGTCTCCGCGCCGGCGCCGGAAATTGTGATACCGGCCGTGACCGGCGAGGAAATGCCGGCGGACGGGCCGGTGACGGAGGCGCCGGCGAGTCCGGTGCGCGGGAAAGCGAAGCGGGAGGATCCGAAGGAGGGCGTCCTGACCGGAAACCCGGCCTTGTGGACGCCGGTGATCGACGAACTGAAAGCCTTTGGCGACACGACGGCCAACGCGCTGGACGCCTCCCGGTGGTATCTTTTCGGCGCCGGTCTGCTCGGCGGACTGATTGCCTTGCTGACACCCTGCGTCTGGCCGATGATTCCGATGACGGTCAGCTTCTTCCTGAAACGGAACCGGAAAAGAAGCGGCGCGGTACGCGAGGCGGCGGTGTACGGCCTGTCCATCGTTGTGATTTACCTGGTGATGGGATTGCTGATCACCGGTATTTTTGGCGCCGGCGCTCTCAACAGCCTCTCGACCCATGCGACCTTCAATGTCCTCTTTTTCCTCTTATTGCTCCTGTTTGCCGTATCCTTCTTCGGCGCGTTTGAACTGGTCTTGCCCGCTTCGTGGACGAACCGGATGGATGCGAAAGCCGAATCGGCGTCCGGCGTATGGAGCCTCTTTTTCATGGCTTTCACGCTGGCGCTGGTGTCGTTTTCCTGTACCGGCCCGATCATCGGGACATTGCTCGTGGAGGCCGCTTCCGGCGGGAACATCCTGGGGCCGGCCATCGGGATGTTCGGATTTGCGCTGGCGCTGGCCGTCCCGTTTGCCCTGTTTGCCGTTTTCCCCCACCTCATGCAGACTTTGCCCAAATCGGGCGGCTGGCTCAATGCCGTGAAGGTGGTACTGGGCTTCCTGGAGCTGGCGCTGGCGCTGAAGTTCCTTTCCGTAGCCGACCTGGCGTATGGATGGCACATCCTGGATCGCGAAGTCTTCCTGACGCTTTGGATCGTCATCTTCGCCCTGCTGGGAGGCTATCTGCTGGGTGCGGTCCGCTTCAGGCACGACAGCGAACGGACGCATCTCTCCGTACCCCGCCTGTTCATGGCCATCGCCTCGCTTGCCTTCGCCCTCTACCTGCTACCCGGCCTGTGGGGCGCGCCGCTGAAGGCGGTCAGCGCCTTTGCGCCGCCGCTCTACACGCAGGACTTTAACCTCTACCGGGATGAAGTGCGCGCCGTTTTCGACGACTACGAAGAAGGCATGGCCGGCGCCGCGAAAGCCGGCAAGCCGGTACTGATCGACTTTTCGGGATACGGCTGCGTGAACTGCCGCAAGATGGAGGCGGCCGTCTGGACGGATCCGCAGGTGAAGGCGCTCCTGGAAGAGCAGTTCATCCTCGTCTCCCTGATGGTGGACGACAGGGAAAAGCTGGCGCAGCCGGTCGCCATCGAGGAAAACGGGAAGAAACGGACGCTGAAAACGGTCGGCGACAAGTGGAGCTACCTGCAACGGCACAAGTTCGGCGCGAACGCACAGCCCTTCTACGTGATCCTCGGCAGCGACGGGCAACCGCTCTCTCCTTCGTATGCCTACAACGAAGATGCCGCCGGGTACGCGCAGTTTTTGAAAAACGGATTGAAGAATTACAAATAAACGGAAATGAGCACAAAAGAAGAACGCCTGGCCGCTTTCGGCCGCCTGCTCGACATCATGGACGAGCTGCGCGAGAAATGCCCCTGGGACAGGAAACAGACGAACGAAAGTCTGCGCGCCAACACGATCGAGGAAACGTATGAACTCTGTGACGCGATTCTGCGCAACGAACCGGACGACATCAGGAAAGAACTGGGAGACCTCCTCCTGCACATTGTTTTCTATGCCCGGATCGGAGAGGAACAGGGCGCGTTCGACATCCGGGACGTCTGCCGGAGCCTTTGCGAAAAGCTGGTCTACCGCCATCCGCACGTCTTCGGCGACGCCCGCGCGGACGACAGCCGCAAGGTGGAGCAGTCATGGGAACAGCTCAAGCTGAAGGAGAAGGACGGCAACAAGACGGTGCTGGAAGGCGTGCCGGCGGCGTTGCCCTCGCTTGTCAAGGCCTACCGGATACAGGACAAGGCGCGGAATGCGGGCTTCGACTGGGACAACCGGGAGCAGGTCTGGGACAAGATCGAAGAAGAATGGAACGAACTCCGGTACGAGCTTGCACAAATGGATACCGACCGGATGGAAGCGGAGTTTGGCGATGTTTTCTTCAGCCTCGTCAATGCCGCCCGGCTCTACGGGATCAATCCCGACAACGCGCTGGAACGCACGAACAGGAAGTTTATCCGCCGCTTCAACTACCTGGAAGCGCAGACGCTCCGGAGCGGACGTTCGCTCAAAGACATGACGCTGGCCGAAATGGACGCGCTCTGGAACGAAGCCAAACGGCTGGAACGCGAGCACGGCGGAACGGAGTAAACCCATTCAAAGCGGACTGTTATCCCCCTGCAGGACTGGCTCGCCATGAGCGACGCCCTCAAACGTCCCCAGCCCGCGGCCGAACGCATCAACCTGCCCTCCGACCCGCATCACTACTGGCGTTACCGGATGCACCT
>JAITQL010000231.1 GCA_031288935.1 Tannerella sp. | reverse complement strand
ATGTGCCGCTGGATGAGGAGGTGGATGCTGTCGATAAATTCCCTGTCTTTCTCCGTGCAGTGGAGGAGGTAGGCGGTCGCGCCCGGCTCCTGTTCAAATTTCCGTTGCAGTTTTTCCCTCTGTTCGATCAGTTTCACGATACGCGCCAGGAGGTATTGAATGCTGAACGGCTTGGTGATATACGAGTCGGCGCCGGCCTGTATGCCCTCCAGCCGGTGCTCTTCCGACGAATGGGCGGTCAGGAGGATGACGGGAATGTGGCTGGTGAGGAAATCCTCTTTCAGCCGGCGGGTGACTTCAAAGCCGTCTATTCCGGGCATCATCACGTCGCAGATGATCAGCGTCGGCTGTTCCTTCATGGCTTTTTCCAGCCCTTCCTCACCGTCCTTGGCTGTGAACAGCGTGAAGGAGCCGTCCATCTGGACGCGGATAAAGTCGCGCACGTCGTCGTCGTCCTCTATCACCAGCAGTTTGCAGTTGCTGAACCGTTTGTTGAGCGAGGCAGACGCTTCCGTCAACGCTTCCGGCAGCGGTTTCGCTTCCTCCGCCGCGGCCATGGCTACCGCGGCTGCGGCAGGTAGAGGCGCCGGCGTTGTTTTGACCTCCTCCCGGTGGCACTCGCAACTCTCGTAGTTCCTGTTTGCCAGCGGGACGGTGACGCTGAAGCAGGCGCCGCCCAGTTCCGAGACGGAGTAGATGACCCGGCCCTTGTGAACGGCAGCCAGTTCGGCGGTCAGATGCAGGCCGATGCCCATCCCGCTCGACAGCTGGTCGAAGCGTGCAAAGCGGACAAAGAGCGCGCTCTGCTTTTCCTCCGGTACGCCGGCGCCGCTGTCCGATACGCTCAGCGTCAAGCCGTCGGTCGCCTCGGAAAAGGTCAGGCGCATGATGATGATACCCTTCTCCGGCGTGTGCCGCATGGCGTTTGAAAGGAGGTTGTACGCGATCTTGTCGAACTTGCTCCGGTCGAGCAGCATCTCTCTCGCCTCCAGGTCGGACTCGAAGCGGAAGTCGATCTCTTTCTTTTCAGCCATCTCCTCAAATATCTGGCAAATGTCGCGGAAGAACGACACCACTTCCGTCCGTTCCGGCGTCAGTTCCAGTCCGTGATTCTGCAAGCGGCGGAACTCGAGCAGCTGGTCGATCAGGCGCAGCAGGCGCGCGGCGCTCTTGGATATCTGGTGAACTTGCCTGGCCACGGGAGCAGGGACGCCGGTCAGGGCGGTCAGGTTCTCGATCGAGCCGCGGATGATGGTCAGCGGCGTGCGAAACTCGTGCGAGATGTTTGTAAAGAAACGCAGCTTGTGTTCCGTCAGCTGGTGTTCCACTTTCATGTCCGTATGCAGCCTGTTTATCTGCATCACGATGCGCAGCGCAAACCCGGCGGCGACGAGAAGGAGCACGCAGTAGACAACGTATGCCCAGAACGATTTCCAGAACGGCGGCGTGACCGTGATCTTCAGCGTCGTGTTGCTGTCTACCCACACCCCCAGGCTGTTGCTGCCCTTCACCTTGAACGTGTATGTTCCGGCCGGCACGTTGCGATAGGTGGCGATGTTGTGGCGGGAAGCCGGGTTCCAGTCCGCCTCGAAGCCCTCCAGGTAGCAGGCATACCGGTTGAAGTCGGGCGAACGGAAGTTGAGCATCGCAAACTCGATGTCGAACGAACTTTGGTTGTACTTCAGGCGGATGGCCTCCGTATACGTGATGCTTTCCGTCAGCGGCGAGTTGGGTTTTCCGGGACGCATGTTCTCGCCGTTGATCCGCAGTCCGGTGATGATGACGGGCTGGGCGGAGGGACTGTCCCGGATTTGCGCCGGGTCGAAGATGTATACGCCGTTGTAGCTGCCGAACATCAGTTCGCCCGCCTTGGTCCGCCATCTTGAAGCGTCGTTGAAGAGAGCCGTCTGCTTGCCGTCCGCGAAGCTGAAATTCTCGAACCGTTCGGTGTCGGGGTTGAAGCGCGAGATGCCGCTGCCGCCTTCCGTAGTCATCCAGATGTATCCCTGTGCGTCTTCGATAATCGTTTGCACCAGTTCGTTCGACAGTCCGTCGGCCGCCGTGTAGTGTTTGAACCGCGAGCGTTCGAGCGGCTCCTCCCTGACCAGCAGATTCAGCCCGCCGCCGGTGGTGCCGAACCAGAGGCGTCCCTTGCTGTCTTCAAAGATGGCTTTTACCTCGTTGTTGTTGATGGAGCGTTCGTCGTTCCTGTCGGAGTGAAAATTGATATACCTGTCCGGGTCGCGGATCAGCTCGTCGGGATCGAACACGTTGACGCCCTCGTTCGTACCCGTCCAGATCAGCCCCGTGCGATCCTGGACAATGACGCGCACCATGTCCTGGTTGACGGTGCGGGCATTGATATGGCGGAACTCGATTTTGTCTTCGTTGAGGTCGGCGTAGTGCAGTCCGCCGCCAAAGGAGGCAACCCAGAGGCGGTTTCGCGTATCGCGCAGAAGGTCGAACACGTTGTCGCTCGACGTGTTCTGCCGGTCGATGTCGTGGAGGTGGAACTGCCGGACGGGCGCCTGTCCCGAAGGCGGGAAGACGACCAGGCCGCCGCCGCGCGTGCCGAGCCAGACGTTGCCCAGGGAATCCTCCGCGAGGCAAAACGGCAGGCTGCCCTCGATCCTGTGCGACCGGAGCTTGCGGAGCGCACTGTCATATATATGTAAACGGCCGCTGCGCGTTCCCATCCAGTAGCGACCCCGCGCGTCTTCGTAGATCAGGCGGACGGCGTTGCTGCGGTTGCCCGTTTCGGCCGGTTCCGGGTAGTGGATGCGGAACGGGTAGTTGCTCAGCGAAATCTTGGTGATGCCGGAAAACTCGGTGCCGACCCAGATTTCGCCCGACTGGTCTTCGGTGACGCACAGGAGGTAGTTTGTCAGCAGATCGCTGTTGTGCGCCGTGTAGTGATACATCCGTCCGTCGCGCGGGTCGAGGGCAAAGAGGCCGTTGCCGTAGGTAGTGATCCAGATGATGTCGTGCGAATCGTGATACACCTCGTAACGTTCGGCGTCGATGGTGGAGAGGATCGATTCGGGGATCAGCCGGACAGGTTCAAAGCGATTGTCGGGCAGCAGCCGCCAGAGGCAGCCCGAATGGTTGTATATCCACCGGTCGCCCCGGTTGTCGACATACACGTCGGCGCTGCGGAGCGTTTCGCGGCCAAAGAACGTTGAGGAGGGGATAAAGCCGGCGCGTTTGGTATCGAATACGACAACACCGTCGCGGGCGCCGATCAGGATCAGCCCGTCGTGCAGCGGGGCGGTCACGGTCAGCGACCGGGGCTGTCCGCCGGGGAGCGCCGCCGGATGGCCGAAGGTTTGCCCCTGCAGGTCGAACGGCTGTACCTGCCGTCCGTTGATAAAGTAAAGGCAGCCTTCCCACTCGTGAACGGCGTAAAAAGCCTCGCCCGACATCTTCACGGCGCTGTCGCCCTCCATGCGGAACGTTCCCGCGTCGGTGCCGACCCAGACTTGCTGCCGGCTGTTTTCGTAGACAAACGAGACCGAGCTGCTGCCCAGCGCCTGCCGGTCGAAGCGCCGCGTGTGCAGGCCGGGCGCCTCGTGGCGGATGCGGCAGCAGCCGTCGCTGCGCCCCCAGAGCCACACGTCGCCGCCGGAGCAGACGCGGATCGAGGAGAAACTCTTCCGTTCGCTGCCCGGATCGTAATTCTCGAACCGTTCGAGGTACGGATTGTAGCAGCCGAACAGGTCGGCCGTCGTTCGGATCCAGATGTAGCCGTGCGTGTCGGACATCATGCTGCGGACGCGGTTGTCGGGCAGCGACAGGGGATTGCCCTGCTCGGAAAGCATGACGCTGAACTCCTTGCCGTTGTAGCGGTTCAGGCCGTTGATGGTGCCCATCCACATAAAGCCCTGCGCGTCCTGCATGAGGCAGCGGACGGTGTTTTGCGACAGGCCGTTGCGGTCGGTGATCCATTCGAAGCGGAGCCGCTCCATCGAGTGCGCCGACGGCAGTGTCCACAGGGCAATCCAGACGGTGACGAAGTAAAAGATGTATTTTTGCATAAAACCGGGAATTTCGGATTCGGGCGTTCAACGTTGAACTTTCCGGGAGCAAAATTAACCATAAAAACGACATTTTTCCTCTTCCGCGTACAATTTTCCAGGTTTATCGTACAATTTTCCAGGTCTGTTTGCTGCCGATGTTGTTCCTTTGCCCCATAATTCAATTTCGGAAAAACGTATGATGAACATGAGAAAACGAATTTCATTACTTATAATGATACTTGCCCCGGGGTGCTGCTTTACCGCTGCCCGTGCGCAGGAACTGCCGGACAGGAAAGAGGTGCTGCAAGCCATGATCAGGGTCAACGACTATTTCATGAAGAAGTATGCCGACTATGCGCAGCCGTCGAACGTGGGGACGCCGCGGCCAAGCAACATCTGGACGCGCGGCGTGTATTACGAGGGTTTGATGGAACTGCACCGGATTTATCCCCGGCAGGATTATTACAGCTATGCGCACGACTGGGCGGATTTTCACCAATGGGGCATGCGCAACGGCAACACCACGCGCAACGCCGACGACCAGTGCTGCGGACAGACCTACATCGAACTTTACCGCATGGAAGCCCGTCCCGAACGGATACGCAATATAAGGATATGTATGGATATGCTGCTGAATACGCCGCAGACGGACGACTGGACGTGGATCGACGCCATCCAGATGGGCATGCCCGTCATGGCGCAGCTGGGCGACCTGACGGGCGACCGCCGGTATTTCGACAAGATGTATCAAATGTATGACTATACGAAAACGAAGGAGGGAGGCTCCGGCCTCTACAACGCGGCGGAAGGCCTCTGGTGGCGCGATGCCGATTTCCTGCCGCCCTATAAGGAACCGAACGGCCGCAACTGCTACTGGTCGCGCGGCAACGGGTGGGTCTACGCCGCCTTAGTGCGCGTCCTCGCCCTCCTGCCCGCCGACGAACCGCACCGGACGGAGTACATCGCCGACTTCCGCGCCATGTCCAAAGCCTTGAAAGACTGCCGGCGCGAAGACGGTTTCTGGAACGTCAGCCTGCTCGACCCGACCCACTTCGGCGGCAAGGAGACGACCGGCACGTCGCTCTTCGTCTACGGCATGGCATGGGGCGTCCGCAACGGCCTGCTCCCGGCGGACGAGTATCTGCCCGTCGTCATCAAGGCCTGGAACGCGCTGGCGACCGACGCCGTCCACCCCGACACGGGTTTCCTCGGATGGGTGCAGGGCACCGGCAAGGAACCGAAGGACGGACAGCCCCTCGGCTACGACAAAATACCCAACTTCGAGGACTTCGGCACCGGCTGCTTCCTCCTCGGCGCAAGCGAAGTCTACAAGCTGAATGAAGAATTAAGAAGTAAGAATTAAGAGTTATGAAATGTAAGAATGACAACACGGCTGTTGGCCAAACAACGCCCCGTCCATGTGAACGACGGAAGGGCGACGCCAATGACAAAACCGCCCGTCATGGCAAATCCGTTCATCCCGTCGGGGATGGCAGTTCGGTAGAAAACCGCTATGCCCACCCCCTCGCATCCCGTACGGGATGCAACATCAAAGGGCAATGGTTGTTTCTACCGAACTCTCATTCCTCACGGAATGGCGGCGCAGCGGAATCCTGTACAGACGTTGCGCGCAACGTCTCTACCGCGCGCTCCGTTTTTACGGAGGGACGCGGAAAACGCACGGTATGCAGGCGAGCTTTGCCATGCGGCAACAGCTATTCTGAACAGACTGCCGCGCCCCGTCCTTGCGAACGAAGTGAAGCAATCCAGCGGTATTGTTATATATATAATGTAGAGGCAGAACCTCGTCGAAAGACACGCGGAAAAACCGTTCGGAAAACGCTTCCATCCGTGCAAATGTTAAATCCATCCGCGCGGATGAATCTTTCATCCGCACGGATGAGTTTTTCATCCGCACGGATGAATCTTTCATCTGCACGGATGAGTTTTCCATCCGCATGGATGAAACAGGTATACGAAGATTATTTTTTATCGAGAATGAATATATATATGTGAAACTAAATTTTATTGATTATGACTTATTTACCGCAAAACATTGAACAGTTGATTACCTGGGCTACCGTATTTTTCGTCTGTCTGAAAGCGAACATAGGCACCTGGGGTGTAAATGAGGTGTGGGTAACGGAGGTTGAAACCAAGTTTACCGACATGCAGGAGGCGCATACCATCTGGGTGAATCCGGCTACGAAAACGAAGGCCGCTCACACCGACATGGAGGCGAAGCGAACATTATTTGTCAAGGCGGTGGAACCGCTGGTGCAGAACTTGAAGACGTTGCCGATGCTGACGCCGATGGATTATGACTTGCTGGGGATTCCGGCGCCTTCGTCGGGACATCACCCGAAGTATCCGACGCCGACAAGGTGGCCGGAACTGACGCTCGAAGTGCACGGACAGGGTACGGTGGACGTGCATTATCACGACGTGGAGACGCCGTCGTCGACGGCCAAGCCTCACGGCGTGCAGGAGGCGGTCATACGGCTGGGGTTCCTCGATCACGAGCCGGCTTCGGCCGACGAACTGACCGAAAAACCGGTGACCATGACACGTACTCCGCACCGGATCGTTTTTTCGTCCGAATATTCGGGGAAGAAGCTCTACGCCGCCGGCGCATGGCTCAACCCGACCGGAGAAAGAGGACCCTGGGGGCCGATAGTGAAAGTAGTGGTGTCCTGAAAATTCAAAATTCAAAGATTCAAGGATTCATCATTCTTAATTCGCCGGTTCGCTTCACTGCGTTTGCAAGAACGCTGCTCCCCGCTAATGACACCGTCATCGCGGGGAACGAAGCGAACCGGAGAAAAGAGATTCAAAATTCAAGATTCACGGACTCCTGTTCCGAACGGGAGAGAAACAGACAAAACAGAAAACAAATGAGAATAAACAGATATGTAATATTGTAAGATTATGAAAGCAGTAAAAAGAAATTTGAGAACAAGTATGATGGTATGCGTGTTGCTGGGAGCGGGTCTCTGGGCGGCGGCGCAGACAGTCACGGTCACCGGTACGGTGACAGACCCTGCGGGTGAAACGCTGCCCGGTGTGAGCATTCGCATCGAGGGTACTGCGACGGGAACAATTACGGATATGGATGGCGCTTACACGGTCAACGTGCCGGGTGCACAGTCCGTGTTGCAGTTCAATTATGTGGGTTACGTGCCGAAAAACGTGACGGTGGGTAACCAGAGAGTGATTGACGTGGTGATGGAAGATGACGTCGCACAGCTGGAAGAGGTCGTGGTCGTAGGCTACGGCGTGGTTAAGAAGAGCGACGTCACGGGCGCCATGGTGCGCATCGGCGAAAACGAATTGAAATCCATGCCCGTACAGAATCCCTTGCAGGCCATGCAGGGGAAAATGGCCGGCGTGGATATTACGTCAAACGACCGGCCGGGCGAGGTAGGAAAAATACGTATCCGCGGCGAACGTTCAATGAACGCGACCAATGATCCGCTGTATGTGGTTGACGGGATTCCTCTGCAGGGACTGGGAATAGAGAATCTCAACCCCAACGACATTGAGTCCGTCGATGTACTGAAAGACGCTTCGGCGACGGCCATCTACGGTTCGCGCGGAGCCAACGGCGTCGTCATGGTTACGACCAAAAGAGGACAGAGCGGGAGAATGAGCCTGAACTATTCGGGCAGCTATTCCGTTGACAATCTCGTTGACCGGATGGAAATGATGAACTCGGCCGAATGGCTGGAATACAGCCGCCGGGCTAAATCGTGGGGTAAAGAATACGTCCTGTCGAAGGAGCAAGACCTCGCCTGGTTCGGAGGCGATCCTTACGCCTGGTCAAACGTGGAAAAAGGATGGGCCGGCGGCAGTTGGGACGGCAGCCAGGCGCCTTCCTACGACTGGACAAGCCACGGAATGCAAACCGGGATTACCCAGGAGCACGGTCTGAGCGCCAGCGGCGGTACGGACAGGATACAGGCATACGTTTCGTTCGGCTACCTGAATCAGCAAGGCACCCAGCCCGGACAGGGCTACGAACGCTATACGGGAAAAGCGACCGTTGACCTTCAGGCTACCGACTGGTTTAAAGTGGGAGGCTCTATCAACGTCACTTTCGGAGACCAGGACTATGGCTACGACTTCCGCAAAAGCGTTACCGGCGCCGACAATTTGTATGGAGCGCTGAAAGGGATGCTTCCCTACGCCGTGCCTTATACGCCGGAAGGCGAATATATCCGCAATCCGGGAGCCGACGTAAACATTATCAACCCCATCCGCGAAGTGGCGCTGCTGGAAAACCAGCGACAGAACCTGCGCGCCCTGGGCAATTTCTACGGTGAACTGAATGTCGGAAAAATATACGGACAACTTGACGGCCTGAAATACCGCATACAGTTTGGTCCCGACTTCCGCTACGGACGCACGGGTATGATGGACGATACCGAATCCATCAATGGCGACGGGCACAATGTGGCGCAGTACAATACGGAAATCAAACGCTCATGGACGCTGGACAACCTCGTGTACTACGACAAGATGTTCGGCAAGCACAGCATCGGCGCTACCCTGTTGCAGAGCGCATCAGCCTATCACTTTGAAGAGGCGAAAATGAGAAGCTACGTATCCTCGTTCAAAGAATTATGGTATAACACAGGATCGGCCTCCAATATACAATCATACGGCTCTGACATGACCGAGACACAGCTGGCATCGTATATGGCGCGCCTGAGCTATGGTTTCGACCAGCGTTACCTGCTGACCGTCTCCGGTCGCTGGGATGGCGCTTCGCAGCTGGCCGAAGGGCATAAATGGGATTTCTTCCCCTCGGCTGCCTTGGCCTGGCGTTTAGACCAGGAAGCCTTTATGCAGGATATTGACTGGATAGACCAGTTGAAACCCCGCCTCGGCTTCGGTACGACCGGCAATTCGGCCATCAGTGCGTATGCCACCATGGGCGCGGTATCCTCCAACTTCTACCACTTCGGCAGTACGACCGTTGTCGGCATGATAGGCAGCGACCCCTCGGCAGCGACTCCGGTAACAATGGCCAACAATCAGTTAGGCTGGGAAAAAACAACCCAGTACAACCTGGGTATTGACTTCTCCCTGTTCAAAGGGCGTATAAGCGGTATGATTGACCTTTACACCTCCACGACCAGCGACCTGTTGATGAAGCAGCGTATTCCCTCTTTGACCGGATATACGACAACCTGGGCGAATGTAGGCGCTGTAAAAAACAAGGGTATCGACATCACCCTGAATACGGTAAACGTACAGGCTCACGACTTTGTCTGGCAATCGTCCATCACCTTCATGGCCGACAGAAATGAAATTACGGAACTGGCCAACGGAGCCGATGAAGACCTGACGGACGGGGACAATATACGAATTGTCGGACAATCTTTGGGCGTACACTATGACTACGTATATGACGGCGTGTGGAAAACAGGCGAAGCCACCGAAGCTGCCAAATATGGCCGACTTCCGGGCGAACTGAAGATAAAAGACCTGAGCGGGCCTGACGGCATACCCGACGGCGTAATCGACGCCAACTACGACAAGCAGGTGGTAGGGTATAAGCGCCCCAACTGGTCGGGAGGTTTTCAGAATACCTTCACGTATAAAAACTTTGAACTGTCCTGCTTCCTCTTCGGACGTTTCGGATTTGACATTGCTACCGGAGCAGAATCCTTGTCGGGACGCTTCGCCATGCGTAAACTGGATTACTGGGTGGCCGGAAGCAATGAAGACGCCAAGTATTATGCCCCGGGTGTAAACGGCGAAAGCGGAGACACCTACAGGAGTTCGATGAACTATCAGGACGGCTCGTTTATTAAAATCAAAAACATCTCGCTGGGTTATTATTTCCCCTCCAGGATGTTGGGTAAAACAAAGATTTCAAACCTGAAACTCTATGTGCAATGCATCAATCCCGGATTACTCTATTCGAAAATTGATTATTTGGATCCTGATTTGTATATCGACAGTAACATGACGGGGACAAGCTATAACAGGAGTTTTGTATTCGGCTTGAATATCGGATTCTAATGTGTACGGATTTTATTAATTCAATTCATTTAAATAATATACAGATGAAAACATATAAGAATATTAGTGTAAGTATCGCAGTTATCGCGTGTCTGGCTATTGCATCCGCCTGTTCTTCCGATTTCCTGAAAGAAGAGCTCATTCGGACGGATAGCACCCAGAGTTTTGAAACTCCGGAAGGGATGGATAAATTAGCCATCGGGATGTATCAAACGTTTGAATTTCACTTTAACTACGAATGGTCATACGATATGACCAATTATGGAACGGATGAAATGTCGGTAGGCAACGACGCGACGAAGGCGGCATTCAACAATTACAGTTCCGACTTCAATTCGGAACAGGGCGATGTTGCCACTGTCTGGGACAATATGTATAGCGGCATTGCGTCGGCCAACATGCTTGTCGCCAACGTACCCAAGTACTATCCGGAGGGAGCAGACCATAACACCCGTCTGGGTGAAGGCTACTTCGTACGCGGATTCAATTACCTCGTCCTGGCAAGCCAGTTTGGAGGCATTCCCTTAGTAACGAATGTGGTTGGCGCGCAGACCGACTATAGCCGTAACACGATAGAAGAAAGTTACGAGCTTATCCTTAGCGACCTCAAGAATGCCTACGACCTGCTGCCTGCTACGGCTACCGAAACCGGGCGATTGACCAAATGGGCGGCTGCCCACTACCTGTCCAAAGCCAGCCTCTTCCGTGCCAGCGAACTCAACGATTCCTGGAACGGCGCCTACAAGACAGCCGACCTGGAAAATGTGATTAAATATGGCAAAGAGGTCATTGACCACCACCCCTTGTGCAACAATTTCATAAACCTTTGGAATTTTACTGCTCCCGACGGTCCGAACGAAACGGTGTCCGAGGTAGTTTTGGCAGCTCAATTCTCCGACGAAGTATCTTCGCATGGACGGTACGGCAATCAGATTCACCTTTATTACCCGTCTATCTACCAAACGTCGGCAGGGCTTAAACGCGATATATCCGGCGACCGTGAATTTAGTCGTATGCGCACCACCAATTATGCGCTCGACATATACGACCGTGTCAACGATTCCCGTTTCTGGAAGAGTTTTATCACAAGCTACCGATGCAACAATCCTTCGGCGGCTCCCAAGTGGGGAAATTATGCACCGGAAGGAAAAACAAATGACGATGTGAAGTTTGTTGGCGGTGAAGAGGCGCTTCTCTATATAGTCAACGATGCCGGAGACACCCGTTATACCAAAGAGAATCTCTCCTACCGTGCTCCCCATACGTTCGTTCGTTATTTCAGCGGCGAACCGGCTTCCATTCTTGGCAAACATGGAAACTATGGCTATTACGAAGCAGGCGAATACCGGGCAAGATTTGTGGCCTTAAGCAAATTCCGCGACGGCGGGCGTACGACGGTGGCCGATCAGTTCGGAACCCGCGACGGCATTCTGGCTCGCTCGGCCGAAGACTATCTGATGGTAGCCGAAGCCCTCGGACGCCAGGGAAAGTATGCAGAAGCCTTGCCATACATCAATGCTTTGCGTGAACGGGCAGGTTATGCCGACGGAGAAGACCGCGCCAAACACATCGACGGCGGAGAGGCCTATAAAACCAATCCGGCCGGACATGGCAGCGGCACGGGATTTGCAGTATATTCGGAAACAAACACCTATTACGAGTCGAACAACAGTATATCAGTGACAACGGCTGAGACCAAATCAACCTTGAAATTCAACAGCGCAAACGATATATTCAATTCTACCCGCGAGTTTTACGATGTATTGGGTGCAAGTTCCGAGGCCGACAAGTTCATCGTATTTATCCTCAATGAGCGTTCGCGCGAATTTATGGGTGAATTGATTCGCTGGGTTGACCTGTCGCGCACCAAGCAATTGGGCAAACGATGGAAAGCCTTCAACGATGGAAATACCGTCCCCGAGGCGGCTTTCGATGAAAACAAGCACTAT
>JAITQL010000212.1 GCA_031288935.1 Tannerella sp. | reverse complement strand
CAGCAGGATATTTCCGACATTGTCCCCGTCAGCATTGCCGAAGACAAGGAAACCGGCGAAAACATCCTTGTCACCCAGTATGAAGGCTCCGTCATTGAAGAAACGGGACTGATCAAGATGGACTTCCTCGGACTGAAAAACCTTTCCATCATCAAGGAAGCCGTCGAAAACATCGCCCAGACCACCGGGATTCAGATAGATATCGAGACAATTGATTTTGAAGACCGGAAAACATACGAACTGTTTTGTCAGGGCAAGACGACCGCCGTTTTCCAGTTTGAGTCGGCCGGCATGCAAAAATACATGAAGGAATTACGGCCTACCAAGTTTGAAGACCTGATTGCCATGAATGCCCTCTACCGGCCGGGGCCGATGGATTACATCCCCTCCTTTATCGCCCGCAAGCACGGCCGGGAAGAGATCAGATACGATATTCCCGTCATGAAGCGCTACCTGGAGGACACCTACGGCATTACCGTCTATCAGGAGCAAGTGATGTTGCTCTCCCGTCTGCTGGCCAATTTCACCCGGGGCGAAAGCGACACGTTGCGGAAGGCCATGGGCAAGAAAATGATCGACCAGATGAACAAGATGAAAGACAAGTTCATCAACGGAGGCAAGGCAAACGGTCACGGTCAAGCCATCCTGGAAAAAATCTGGAAAGACTGGGAGAAGTTTGCCGAGTATGCGTTTAACAAAAGCCATGCGACCTGCTATTCCTGGATAGCCTATCAAACGGCCTACCTGAAGGCCAACTATCCGTCCGAATACATGGCCGCCGTCTTGAGCCGGAACCGGTCGAACATCCGGGACATCACCAAGGCAATGGACGAGTGCAAGGCGATGGGCATTCAGGTGTTGGGGCCGGACGTCAACGAATCGGTACTGAAATTCGGCGTAAACAAGAAGGGTGACATCCGTTTCGGACTGGGCGCTATCAAGGGCGTAGGCGAAAGCGCCGCGGAGAACATTCTTAACGAACGGAAAAAGGACGGTGCGTTCAAGGATATTTTTGACTTTGCGGAACGTGTCCACCCGTCCGCCTGCAACAAGAAAACGCTTGACTCGCTTGCACAGGCAGGCGCTTTCGACAATCTCAACGTCCGCCGCGAACCCTTTATCGCAACCAATGAAAAAGGAGAGACTTTTTCCGAAATCCTTCTCCGTTACGGTCGCAAGTACCAGCTGGACAAAAACTCCTCTCAAAATTCACTCTTCGGCAATCTGGAAAGCATTGAAATCTCCCGTCCGGTCATTACGGCCTGCCCGTCGTGGAGCGACCTTGAACGGCTGAACAGGGAAAAAGAGCTGATCGGGATTTACCTCTCTGCCCATCCACTCGACGAATACCGCATCATCCTGAACCATGTCTGTAACCTGGGAATGTCGGATGCGGGCGACCTGCCTGCCTTGAAAGGAAAAGAGCTGTCGCTCGGAGGCATCGTGACCGGCGTCCGGGAAGGTTTTACGCGAGCCGGGAAACCCTATCTCAGTATTAAAATCGAAGATTTCACCGGCAGCGGAGAAGTGCCTCTGTTTGGAGACGCTTACATCCACTACGGCAAATATGGAAAACCGGGTGTCTATCTGTTTATAAAAGCCATCGTCCAGCCCCGTCAATGGAAAGAATCGGAGCTGGAATTTAAGATCCGGTCTGTCCAGCTGTTGCAGGATGTGAAGGACGATCTGGTGAAGGACATACAGATTACGCTGCCTGTTAACAAGCTGGACAACCGTACCGTCAACGAACTTTCCCTCTTCATCAAAAACAATCCGGGGAAGGCACTGCTATATTTCAAAATACTGGACGGCGACCGTCAACTGTCTTTGAATCTGTTTTCAAGAAGCCACCGCTTGCATGTCACCCAGGACTTGATTGATTTTATCAATGAAACGGAACAGATGGACTTTACAATCAATAAATAAATAATTTGTACCTTTGGCTCCGCTATTTAAACATTAAACAAGTATGTTACGAACAATTACAGATGAAAATTTCAATGAAGCGCTGAACGAAGGGAAACCGGTTGTTCTCGACTTCTGGGCGGAATGGTGTGGACCATGCCGCATGGTAGCTCCTGTTATTGAGGAGTTGGCCGGCCAATATGACGGAAAAGTTATTGTCGGCAAAGTAAATGTAGATGACAACAACGAACTGGTGTCTCAATACGGTATCCGGAATATCCCGACCGTTTTATTTTTCAGAGACAGGCAAGTTGTTGACAAGCAAGTCGGCTTCGCATCCAAATCAGTTTTTATCGAGAAAATAGACACGTTGCTGTCATAAGCAGTGTTCTTTGCCGGACGGCGGCGCAAGGTTGCGAAAGTCGCGCCGAGGCCTCGGCGGGGGTTGCGGGAGGCTCCGCAAGTCCTGCCGACCCCTCGGCGCCCCTTGCAGAGTCTTCTGCCACTCCGGCCATTCAAAAATTCAAAGATTCAAAAATTCAAAGATTCGCGGATTGCAAGTCGTTGCAATCTGCGGAATCTGCGCTGCAATCCGCGTAAATCCGCGTGAAACGGCATGGTTTTAGGGGAATTTGCGGTTTGACCGTTATCGGCACAAAAAGAAACACCGTATGAAGAGAACCGTTTTATTTTTGAGTATGCTGGTCGGGATGATCCCTTCCGTAATGGCGCAGGATGTTTTTTACGAGCGCACTTTCCATCAGACGCTCCGGTCGACGGACGGCCACCGGGGAACCGTTGTCTGGAAGATGAAGAAGGCCGGCGATGTCGCCGCCCGGAGCGAGGACGTTTCCACGCCGAACGTGTCCGTTGCCGACTGGATGCCGGCCGTCGTGCCCGGCACGGTGCTTCATTCGCTGGTCTGCAACGGGGTCTTTCCCGAACCCTATTTCGGATTGAACAATAAACTGCAGTCCGGTTTGATTCCCGACCTGAACGACGCGGGACGCGACTTCTACACCTATTGGTTCCGGACGGAGTTCGACCTGCCCCGCGAACAGTATGCCGGCAAGCAAATCTGGCTGCAGGCGGACGGCATCAACTATCGCGCCGAGTTCTGGCTGAACGGATACATGGTCGGCAACGTCGCGGGGATGTTTTACCAGGATCAGATGGACATTACCGACTATGCGCGACCGGGCGAAAAGAACATCCTGGCCGTGAAAGTCTATCCGGTAGACGTGCCCGGCAGCCGTACCGACTACAAGTCTTTCGGCGCAAAGAACGAGTTCTCGAACGGAGGCAACGGCGAAATCGGCAAAAACGTCACGATGCTCATGACCGTCGGCTGGGACTTCAATTACCTGGACGGGGTTCGCGACCGGAACACGGGCATCTGGAAAGACCTCCGCCTCTTCACCGCCGGCAAGGTCAAGCTGCGGCATCCGTTCGTCAAGTCCGACCTCCGCAAACCCGCTTACGACCGGTCGCGCCAGACCGTTTCCGTCGAAGTCAGCAATCCGAACCACGACAGCCGGAAGGTACGGATCGTCGGCGAAATCAGGGAAGCCAACATCCGTGTCGAGAAGGAAGTGTCCCTGTTTCGCGGCGAAGTCAGGGAAGTCGTCTTCACGCCCGAAGAGTTTCCGCAACTGGTCATTGACCGTCCCCGCCTGTGGTGGCCGATACACAAGGGCAGTCAGGAACTGTACGGCATCACCTTCCAGGCCTTTGTCGACGGCGGAGAACCGTCCGACGAGATTTCGTCGCGCTTCGGCATCCGCGAAATCACGTCCGACACCCGCACGCCCGATGCCTCAAGGCAGTTTTACGTCAACGGCCATCCCCTCTTCATCCGCGGCACCAACTGGATACCGGAAAACATGCTCCGCCAGTCGGACGAGCGCATGTATGCCGAATTTCGCTACACGGCGCAGTCCGGCATCAACCTGATCCGCCTCTGGGGAGGAGGCATCACCGAATCGGACTACTTCTACCAGCTGTGCGACGAACTGGGGATACTGGTCTGGACGGAATTTTGGGTGACGGGCGACACGAAACATCCGTATGACGCCGGACTGTATCTGAAAAACGTGGCGTCGACCGTCAAGCGCATCCGCAACCACGCCAGCCTGGCCTATTACGTATGCTCCAACGAATCGACCGAGATGCCGCACGTCAAAGACCTGATCCTCCAGCTCGACGGCACGCGGGGCTACCAGATGCAGTCCGAAACGGACGGCGTTCACGACGGCAGTCCCTACAAGACCGTAAACGTCATGCGGCACTACGAAAATACGGCCTCCGAACGGGGCAGCCGCGTGGACGGCTTCAACCCCGAATACGGCGCGCCCTGCCTGCCGACCGTCGAATGTCTGCGCGAGATGATGCCCGAAAAAGACCTCTGGCCGATCAACAAGGAAGTGTGGGACTATTCCGACGGCAACGGCTTCTTCCAGATGTCCACCCTCTACGCCGACCTGACGAACGAGTACGGCGAATCGAAAACCGTTGACGAGTTTGCCGAGAAAGGCCAGTTCGTCGGCGCGCTCAACTACAAGAGCATCGCCGAGGTGTGGAACGGCAACAAACTGGCCTTTGGCGACCGGTACTGTTCCGGCTATCTGTTCTGGTATCACAATTCGCCCATGCGCCAGGTGCGCGGCTGCATGTGGGACTGGTCGCTGGAGCCGACGGCCGCCCTCTACGCCACGCAGAACGCCAACGAACCGCTGCATCCGCAGTTCGACTACCTGAAGAACACCGTCTCCGTGGTCAACGAATATCCTTCCCCCTTCAACAACTGCCGGGTGAAGGCCGAAGTGTACGACCTGCACATGAAAAAGGTCTTTGCGGCGGACGTCCGCGTCGACCTGCCGGCAGACGGCGTGGCCAGCGACGTCCTTCACATTGCCTTTCCCGAAAACATCACCCGCGTGCATTTCATCCGCCTGCGCCTGTTTGACGGGCAGGGCAGGCCGGCGGGCAACAATTTCTACTGGCGTTCCACGAACAGGTACGAGGGCGCACAGACCATGACCGGCCCGGCCACGGCGGGCTTTCAGGACATCCGTCTGCTGGCGGGAACCCGGCTGCAGGTGAAATACAAGACCCGCCGCGAAAACGGACGCCACTTCATCGACCTGGAGCTGAAGAACACGGGCGCCACGCTGTCGTTTTTCACGCAGTTGCAGTGGCTGGACAAGGCCGGCAAACCCGTCCGCCCGTCGTATTACACGGACAATTTCCTCTGCCTGATGCCCGGCGAACGCAGGAACATTACCATAGAAACGGCCCTGGCGCATCTTCCCGATGCGGAATACGTGCTCGTGGTAAGAGGCTTCAACACGCCCGCACAAAGATTCTGCATTGCAGTGAGCAGTGAGCAATGAACAGTGAACAATGAATAGTGAATAGTCTGAACCTTGATTTGCCTGATGAAAGGATTGTCAGGATTTATTCATCAAGCAAATCCTTTAATCGGGCAAATCAAGGTTCAGACAAAAGGATTTGCGGTTCCAAGTAACCTCCGCCGAGGTCTCGCCGGCCCCTTTGCGGTTCCAAGTAACCTCCGCCGAGGACTCGCCGGCCCCTTTGTGGTTCCAAGTAACCTCCGCCGAGGTCTCGCCGGCCCCTTTGCGGTTCCAAGTAACCTCCGCCGAGGTCTCGCCGGCCCCTTT
>JAITQL010000209.1 GCA_031288935.1 Tannerella sp. | reverse complement strand
GTTTGACGGAGAAAAGTGTCCGTACGTCCTGAGATCGGGAATGGCTGCGGCCATCCTCGCCGGTGTGCGCAGGCAACCGCGGCCGGCCGGTCAGAGAGGATATTCCTCAAATGCGTACAGGGCGGTGGAGAGATAGCGCTCGCCGGTGTCGGGCAACAAGACCACAATGGTCTTCCCCGCATTTTCCGGCAGTTTGGCCAGTTCGGTGGCTACCCAGGTGGCTGCACCGGACGAGATGCCTACCAGCAGACCCTCCTTGCGCGAGAGTTCGCGGCTGGTGCGGATCGCGTCGTCGCTGCTGACCGTGATGACCCGGTCTACAACGGCAGAGTCGTATATCTTGGGTACGAATCCGGCGCCGATCCCCTGAATCTTGTGCGGACCGGGCTTGCCACCCGAAAGGACGGGCGATTCCTTCGGCTCGACAGCGATGATCTGCACGCCCGGCTTGTACTCCTTCAGCTTCGTTCCCACGCCGGTGATCGTTCCGCCCGTGCCTACGCCGCCGACAAAAATGTCAACCGCGCCGTCCGTATCCCGCCATATTTCTTCGGCCGTCGTTTTGAGGTGAATCTCCGGGTTGGCCGGGTTCTCGAACTGCTGCAGGATCACCGCGCCGGAAATACTGTCGCGCAACTCGTTGGCCTTTTTGATCGCCCCGTTCATGCCTTCCGCTCCCGGCGTCAACACCAGGTTTGCACCCAGCGCCTTGAGCAGGTTGCGCCGCTCGGCGCTCATCGTTTCGGGCATCGTCAGGATCAGCTTGTATCCCTTGACGGCCGATACGAAGGCCAAGCCGATACCCGTGTTGCCACTCGTCGGTTCGATAATGATGGCGCCCGCCTGAAGGACGCCGCTCTTTTCCGCATGCGTAATCATTGCATACGCGATGCGGTCTTTTACACTGCCTGCCGGATTGAAATATTCCAATTTGGCAATTACCCTGGCGCCCAAATGCTGGCTCGCATTGTAATTGGATAGTTCCATCAACGGCGTGTTGCCGATTAAATCTGTTAACTGTTTTGCTACTTTTGCCATATCATTTTGTTTTTAAAGTGAATCGTTGGGTCAAACAACGGCGCAAAGATACGCGGAATAGACCGGGCATGCAATACCCCAATGAGGGTATTTTGCCGAAAAAGCCTTTTTTACTATACATTAGACTATACGTGATGCAGAAACAAAGCCTCCCTTGCTTTCCGGCAAGGGAGACGTTGAACCCGTTTCACCGCCCGGTTTTCGGCAGTCCCGGCTGCGGGGGCGTCTGATAGGCCGAAGAAATCGCGGCCAGCCCCATCCGGTACTGGTGATCCTGCGCCAGGCATACCTTCCGCGTACCGGCCGGGATGGTGCTGGAATAGATTCGGATCTCGCCCGTGGTGCAGACGATGTATTCCTCGCGCCAGTCGCCGAAAATGTCCGCCATCCACGGCACGTATCCGTTTACGCGAACCAGCGTGTCGCCTCCGAACTTGTAGATCCGTCCGTTCCTCGCATTGTCCAGTATTTCCTTGTATTCGTCCCCGTCCCACCACAGCAGGTAGGGCGAGCGGCCGATGGAGAGCGTGTCCGACAGCCGTTCGCCTTTGGAGGAGTAGAGGAACGGATGCGGAGGCACCTCTCCCCGGTCGGCGTTGACGAAACATTCCATGCCGGGATGGGCCGGGTCGAAATCCCCGACCGCGGCATGGCCGTGTACGTGTTCGGTTGGCTTGTCGTATTCCATGAGGTAGCGGCCGGTGGCGGCGTCCACCATGCAAACGCCGTTGCGCGCGCTCCGGCTTTCGATGTTGTAGAAGATTTCCAGTCCCGGCCGGTCGGGATCAATGTCGGTCACTTCGCAGCCGTCGTTGTGGAGCAGTCCCAGGCTCCAGAGAGGCTTCCCGTCGTGGTCGAGGGCATAGGTGCCGGGAACGAGTTCGTCCCTGCCGTCGCCGTCAATATCGGCCGCGCAGATCGTATGCCCGCCGCAGCCCCAGCACATTTCATGCTCGCCCGTACTTTCGAAATACCATTCCCGCTCCAGGTTTTTGTCCAGCGCCTCCATGCGGATGATGCCGTAGTTGCCGCGTTCGACGATCAGGCTCGGATGCTTCCCGTCCAGGTAGGCCAGCGCCAGGAAATGGCGGTTGATCCAGTCGTAGCTCCGTGCCCGTTCGGGCGAGCGCGGAATCCACGGTCTTTTTTTCACCACCCGTCCGGTTTCGCCGTCAATCTTGAGCAGGTATTCGGCGCCGGTGAGCACGCGGCCGTCCAGCTCGCGCGGATCGCCCTCTCCGCCCCGTGTATAGACCTCGGCCTTGCCGTCGCCGTCGAGGTCGTAGACCAGGAAGGGCGCATACCAGGTGCCCGTTTCGACCGCCCAGCCCATGTCGTATTGCCAGAGAAACTTGCCGGTCGAACTGTACGCCTCCAGCCTGTACGTGTCGCGGCTGCGGTGCCAGCTGTCGACGGTGGTGCCCGGATCCGTATACTGCAAGCCGTCCAGCAGTACCACGTAGTCGTACGCCCCGTCGCCGTCCAGGTCGCCGACGCCGATCATGCCCGCATAGCTGTGTATGTCGTTCAGCAGGATGGAGCGGTAGTTCCGGTCGCCCAGCGACAGGAAGACGTAGGTTTCCCCGCCCCAGACATCCTCCTCCCGTCCGTCGACCACGCGCGTCAGCTTGTACACGTGCCCTTCGTGTATCCTGACCTTCGTGTCCTCCGGCCATTCTCCGTCCGCTCCCTTGCTGCTCCCCTGCCGCGTCATCCGTTCCATCATGACGTCCAGCCAGTCACACTCCCCTCTCCGGTCCACGTAGTCGGTCGAGTTCCGGATCGGTTCGCCGTTCACCTTCACAAAATCATTCTCCGGCACGGCGCCGACGGTCTTGCGGTAGAGGTTGAACGCGACGTCCGGGGGATCGTCTTCCAGCAGCCGCCATCCGAGATACACCGACGTATCGGCGCGCGTAAAGGCGACGAAACCCCGGTCAAGGCGTTCCACCTGTACCCCGCCGGCCGTATATTTGGCTCCCCGCGTCGACGGCGGCGCGCACCGGATCAGCACGGCTGCCGTCACGCACAGCACGGCTGCAAACACCTGTTTTACCGGCATCGCTCTCCGGCCGGCCTTCGCCTGTCCGGCGATGCGGCAGGAACGCCCCTTTGCTTCCTGCCCCTTCCTGTTTTTCTTTTCTTTCATTGGAAATTAAAATGTATAATGGATTCGTTTACGGCTGCAAAAATAGCGAAAAACCCGACAAATCCTAATGAATGACAAAGGATTTTATCTGTCCGGCAGGCCCTTCGCGTCCGTGGCGGTTGACGTAGCGGACGTAGAGATTCGCCTGCCTGACCAGGTTGTTCGAGGGAAAGCGGAGGATATGGCGGGCGTTGGACGAGAAATCCGTCATCCGGTACGTTTCCAGCGCTTCGGGGATCACGCCGGTCTCCGTCACCGCCAGGAACAGATAGCTTCCGGCGGCATGATCCGGCAGTCGTCGTTTCGACGTCGCCGCGTCGATCACCGTCACCTCAAACTCGAACGCCCCCCGGCGTTTCACCGTCACGACACCCGTAGCCGTCGGCACGTGCGCCTGCGTGCGCGTCGCATCGCGCGAACGGATGCCGAATACGGTCAGGTCGGCCACGCTCACCTGCGTATTGTAGCGGATATTTTCGTTCAGGAAGCGCCGCCACTGCCTTTCGAGGCGCACACGCGCCCCGTCCCGTTCCCGTCGGGCACCCTTCGTCGCCGTATCCGGGTTGGCCGCCTCCGCCTCCGCCGCCACGTAAGCCTCGTAGTCCGACCCGATCGCCGCCAGCCTCGACGGGTCAATCCCGTACCCGGACCGGTTGTCCACTGCTTTCCTGTACGCAACCTTCACGTACTCCGTAAATCCCGTAATCGAACGGGGTATAAAATCAGGCATAATCTCCTATTTTTAAATGTATACTTTCTGTTTGCTTCTCTTCCCTTTACGCATTCATACCCGAAGTTTCCGGGTTCACACCCGAAGTTTCCGGGTTCGCACCCGAAGTTTCCGGGTTTGCACCCGAAGTTTCCGGGTTTGCACCCGAAATTTCCGGGTTCGCACCCTAAGTTTCCGGGTTCGCACCCGAAGTTTCCGGGGTTGCACCCGAAGTTTCCGGGTTCGCACCCGAAACTTTCGGATACGAATCCGTAAACATCCGTATGCAATGCCGGCAGTCCGTTTTTTGACATGAAAAAATCGGCGTGAAACATGCCGTTCAACATGTTTCACGCCGATGCGCCGTGCAGGTATTTCAAATCCGGAGAAATCCGCGCGAAAAAAGCGGAGGCGTTACCGCATCATCCGCTCCAGGTCTTCGGCCTTGCCGGGCAGTTTTCGTCCCAGCTGGCGGGCGCCGGAGGGAGTGATCGGGTAATCCTCTTTTGCGTGCCGACCTCATAGCTGTCAATTAATACATTATTCAGTCCCGGCAGATCGGGATCTGTTTTACCGATGGCAGTCAACAGGAGCCTCATGTGTCCATCCCAATGCGCTTTGACGGCTTCCCTGCTGAGTTTGTCGCACTCCAGACCGGTTCCGTCATGCGGTCACTTGGCTACCAGGCCCGTTTCGTCGAAATCCTCAAGATCGCGAAGAATACCGGCGCACCGATCAGCGAGGTGAGGATGCCAAGCGGCATCTCCAGTGAGGATAACGAACGCGACAGGTCGTCGACCAGCAGCAGAAACGAACTCCCGATCAGGAACGAGGCCGGTAACAGCAGCCGGTTGTTTGGCCCGACGAGAAACCGTGCGACGTGGGGTATGATCAGGCCTACCCATCCGATCAGTCCCGTTACGGACACAATGGAAGCCGTCAGCAGCGAAGCGCAGCAAACGACCGTTATCCGCAGGCGTTGCGTATGCACTCCCAGCGCGCGCGCCTCCTCCTCGCCAAAGGAAAGGACGTTCAGCTTCCACGATGACAGCAGCAGGGGAATCAGCGCAAGAAGGACGGCCGGCAGGACGGCTTTCAGCTCGCTCATCGTGATCTCCGCCAGACTGCCCATCAGCCAGAACGTGATGTCGGGCAGTTTCGATTCGCTGTCGGCCAGGTATTTCGTCAGCGAAATCAGCGCGCTGAACAGCGAACCCGTAATCATGCCCGCAAGCACCAGCATCAGCATCCTGTCGTGACGGGTCATCAGTTTGCTGATGAACAGAGCCAGGAAGACGGCTGTCAGACCCGCGAAAAAAGCCATGACCTGAATCCCCGTAATGCCCAGGGACATCAGAATCGCCAGCGCTGCGCCGAAGCCGGCGCCCGAACTGACGCCCAGCATGTCGGGACTCACCATGGGATTGCGAAACAGTCCCTGATAGGCTGCCCCGGAAACGGACAGGGCGCCGCCCGCCAGTATCGCGCCCAGGATACGCGGCATGCGCACCTGCACAAGCAGAACCGGGACATTCCCGTCCGCACACTTGCCGGTGAACAGATAGGCCAGCATCTCGCCGGCGGAGATGGCATACCGCCCCACCGTGAACGAAAAAAGACCGGTCCCCGCCAGCAGCAGCGTCAGGGCGAACAGTCCGCCCCAGCCCTCCGCGAAAGCTTTTCCGCTCCGTCCCGTCCCGCTTCCCTTTCTATACGCAGATATCCAGTTCATCCTCCAGTTCCTTGAGATAGGTGTCGTGTTTAGCCTGCATGAGGTCGAAACGTTCGATCAGTTTCAGACCGAACGGCGTAACGGCGGCGCCACCGCCGTTAGCCCCTCCCCGCTGCCGCGTGACCACCGGCAGCGACGCCGTCGAATTAATATCCCTCACCGTTGTCCATGCCTGCTGGTACGACATCCGCAATTCTTTCGACGCCGCCAATATGGAACCGCCCGTCTGAATATGCTTCAACAGGCGGATGCGTTTCGGATTCAGAAAACAGAAACCGTGTTTCCTGATTTCCAGTTCGGCCGTGATCTTGAAAGGCTGATACATCTCTTTCCGTTTATTTCTTTGCGGAAAAGAGAGCATAAAGCGTGCCATTCCCGTATGCAACTGACAGCGAACTGCCTGAAATCCGTTCCCTCGCCGCGCAATAACGAAAAAACATACCTGCATGTAGGATTCCCGGATGATTTCTACCGACGGGTAGGATGTGAAGATTCAAAGATTCAAAGATTCAAGATTCGTTTCACGCAGACCGGGCGGATTTCAACGCGGATATCGCAGATGAAAAGTAAGAGTTGATTATGTTGGCAATGTTAGCGATTGATATTTCAACGCGGATACCGCAAATGAAAAGGCGTTG
>JAITQL010000204.1 GCA_031288935.1 Tannerella sp. | reverse complement strand
CCGGATCAATAAACGGGAAGGAATCAGTCGTTTAACAATTAATATGAGCCGGCAGGGGAGCATCTCCGTCGAAAAGATGTATTTTTGAAACGTAAGAATGAATCATTTAAAAAAGTATTTGTATTATGGGACAGAGTATAAAAGGTACACAGACCGAAAAGAACCTGTTGATCTCCTTTGCCGGAGAATCTCAGGCAAGAAGCCGTTACACCTTTTTTGCCAGCGTGGCCAAAAAGGAAGGTTATGAACAGATTTCCGGCGTTTTCACCGAAACGGCCGGGCAGGAAAAGGAACACGCCGAGCGGTTTTTCAAGTTCCTGGAAGGCGGAAAGGTGGAAGTCACCGCGTCCTTTCCGGCGGGAAAGATCGGCACGACGGTCGAGAATCTGGCGGCTGCGGCCGACGGCGAAAACGAGGAGTGGACGGAGATGTATCCCCTGTTTGCCGCAGTGGCCGAACAGGAGGGATTCAAGAACGTTGCCGTCGCGTTCCGCATGATCGCGAAGGTGGAGGAAGAACATGAAATCCGCTATCGCAAGTTGCTGGAAAATCTGACGGACGGGAGCGTGTTCAGGAAAGAAGAGGAAATCGCATGGCAGTGCCGCAACTGCGGATACGTCCACAAGGGCAAGTCCGCGCCGCAGAAATGTCCGGCCTGCGAACATCCGCAAGCGTATTTTGAACCGAAAAAGGAAAACTACGGATAGTTCAAACGGTCAACGTTTACCGTTCGGAAGTTCGGCGTTCGGGCGTCCAATGTTCAAATCGTGAACGTTGGACGCTGAGCGCTGAACTTTTTTTATGGTGCAACGGTTTGCATCAGGTACACGTCCTCGAAATCCAGCTCGTTCCTGATCCACGCGGTCAATTTGCCGGAGATTCCGTATCCGCAGTTCCTGAAAAGCGTCATGCTCGGCACATTCCGTTCGGGCACGAAGGCATAGAGCTGTTTCAGTTGCAGAAAACGGAAGGCATAGGTCCTGATCAGGTTCAGCGCTTCGGCGCCCGCGCCCCGGCGCCGGTAGCGCTCGTCTATCAGAATGCCCACTCCGGCGCGACCGTTCACCGGGTCGAAATCGTACAGGTCAATCGTTCCCACCGCCGCCTCTTCCGCCTTCAGCACAATCATCAGCCTCAGCTGCCGGGTGTGAAAAATATCCAGCCTCGCATCCGACAGGTACGTCTTCAGCGCATACCGCGAATAGGGCGTCAGCGAACTGCCGTAGCGCCACAGGCGGGTGTCGTTCTCCCACTTGTACAGGACGTCCAGATCCTCCGGCTCCATAGCCCGCAGCAACACGGTTGTACTTTCAAGCAGTTTCATGCCTTACGACAGTTTGATGCAGTCATTAAAGTCCACGCGGTTGATGATGGAGCGTCCCAGCGTGACTTCGTCGGCATATTCGATCTCGTCGCCGATGGCAACGCCGCGGGCGATGACGGTCACCTTCACGTTGTGGGGCGCAAGTTTGCGGTAGATAAAGAAGTTGGTCGTGTCGCCTTCCATGGTGGCGCTGAGCGCCAGCAATACCTCGCGTATTTCACCGGCTGCCACGCGCTGCATCAGGCTGTCGATCTCCAGATCGCCGGGGCCGATGCCGTCCATCGGCGAAATAATGCCGCCCAGCACGTGGTAGACGCCGTGGAACTGCGCCGTATTTTCGACCGCCATCACCTCCTTGATGTTCTCCACCACGCACACCAGCGAATGGTCGCGCTTCGGATCGGCGCAGATGGAGCAAAAGCCTTCATCGCAGATGTTGTGGCATTCCCGGCAGTATTTCACGTCCTGGCGCAGGGCGGACAGCGCCGACGTCAACCGGACGGTATAGCCGGTATCGCGCCGCAGCATGTGCAACGCCAGCCGCAGGGCGCTTCTCCGGCCTATGCCCGGCAGCGCCGCCAGTTCGTTGACGGCGTTATCCAGCAGAACCGACGGATATTTTCGACTGTTCATGGATTAATCCGCAGACAGTTCCCGGCCGGTATACATCCGTTCATAATAATTCATGTAATCTCCTTTCGTGATCTCGTCCACCCAGTCCTGATGCTCCAGATACCAGCGTACCGTTTTCAGGATACCGGTTTCAAAGTCCGTTTCGGGCGTCCAGCCCAGTTCGCCGGTAATCTTGGACGGATCAATGGCGTAGCGACGGTCGTGTCCCAGACGGTCTTTCACAAACACAATCAGTTCCTCGCTGATCCATTCGATGGCGAGCTGACCGTCCGGTTGGCGCTCTTGCCGTTTTAATGCCCCGCGATATTCGGGCACGTCAGTCAGCAACTGGCGGATAGTATGGATTACGGTGCGGACGATTTCGATGTTCTGCCGCTCGTTGTGTCCGCCCACGTTGTAGATTTCACCCGCCCTGCCCCGGTGAATAACCGCGTCAATGGCCTTGCAGTGGTCTTCCACATACAGCCAGTCGCGCACGTTCGTCCCGTCGCCATACACCGGAAGTTTCTTCCCTTCCAGAATATTTTTGACAAGCAGGGGAATCAGTTTCTCCGGGAAATGATACGGGCCGTAGTTGTTGGAACAGCGCGTGATGCTGACCGGCATCCGGTAGGTATCGGCATAGGCTTTTACGAACAGGTCGGCGCTGGCCTTGGAGGCGCTGTAGGGGCTGTGCGGGTCGAGCGGAGTCGTCTCCCGGAAATAGTCGCCGGCGCCCAGACTGCCGTAGACCTCGTCGGTAGAGACCTGATGGAAGCGCACGCCTTCCTGCCAGACGGGGTAGCCGGCATCGTCCCTGCCGGTCACCCAGGCCTTGCGGGCGGCATCCAGCAGATTCTGCGTGCCGAGGATATTGGTTTCCAGGAACAGTTGCGGGTTTTCGATGCTGCGGTCTACGTGACTTTCCGCCGCAAAGTTCACCACGCACCGGATGCCGTATGTCTCAAACAGATGTTCCACCAGCGGCCGGTCGCCGATGTCGCCCTTGACGAACAGACACTGTTTGTCGTCGATCAGTTTGCGGACGGTGCCCAGGTTGCCCGCATAGGTCAGCGCGTCCAGGATCAGGAGGCGCGCTTCCGGGTGGGCAGATCGCATGTACTGCACGAAATTGGCGCCGATAAAGCCCGCCCCGCCGGTTATCAAATAGGTTTTCATTGCTTTTGCGTATTATATTCGAAATTCAGTTCCGCGTCTTTCAACAGCGGCAGTTTCATGTCTTTTTCAGAAAGAACGGGTGTCCGTCCGGTCAGTTGCCAGTCAATGCCGATGGCCGGGTCGTCGAAGCGGATGCCGCGTTCCTGCGCCGGAGCGTAGGGGTTGTCCACCTTGTAGGTGAACACCGCCGTCGAACTCAGGACGTGGAATCCGTGAGCAAACCCTTGCGGGATGAACAGTTGCAGCTTGTTTTCCGCCGACAGTTCGATGGCGACGGCTTTTCCGAACGTGGGCGAATGGCGACGGATATCTACGGCCACATCCAGCACGCTGCCCTGTATCACGCGCACCAGTTTGGCCTGCGAACAGGGCGCCAGCTGATAGTGCAGTCCGCGAAGCACGCCTTTCACCGAGCAGGATTCATTGTCCTGCATGAAAGAAATGCGGCCGATCCGTTTCTCAAAATCAGCCTGCCTGAATGTTTCCATAAAATAACCCCGGGTATCCCTGAACATCTCCGGTTCCATTGTCCAAACGCCTGGAATGGCTGTCTCTGTATACTTCATACAAAAAGGATTAATCAAAAATGCGAACAAAGGAAACGCTTTTTCGGCAGACTTACAAAAAGAAACCGCTAATTATTTCCGGTATAAATGAAAAAAAGAGAGGCGATTCTTTCCATCTTGGGAAAAATGTATATCTTTGCAGCCGCGAAGGGTTCCTTGGCCGAGCGGTTAGGCACCGGTCTGCAAAACCGATTACAGCGGTTCGAATCCGCTAGGAACCTCTACTCTACTTCAAATCGAGAGTTTCAATATTTTCTTTTCAAAGCTGGATGTTTCGGACACCCGGCTTTGTTTTTTTACGGCCTCCGCAAGGATAAAAAACGGCTCTCTCCGGTTTGGTGCGGGAATATTCTCTATCTTTGCACGTACGCCTTCTTTGGCGGAAATAAAGTTGTAATACCATTAAATGAAGATGTGATGAATGTAAAGAAGATTACTGTATTGTTGAAGAGAATATCCGTTCCCGTCATGCTGTTGTTTCTGTCTGTTTCTGCTTTTCAAGCCCATGCCATGACCCGTCCGGATACGGAAGAGGACTCGCCGGTGCAAAAGGCCGTCCCCGTCTGGGCGGCCGGCCGGGAAAAGGAAATGAACCTGAACCTTGGCTTCCGGGGCGTCTTTGAGGTGAAAGGCGGACAGGAGGCGGAGCTGAAAGTGGCGGCTTCCACGCTGTACCGCGTGTTTGTGAACGGCGAGTTTGCGGGTTCCGGCCCGGCGCGTGCAGCGCACGGTTATTTCCGGATAGACGAATATCCGCTCGGGAAATGGCTGAAGGAGGGTGAAAACATCGTGGCGGTGGAAGTGGCCGGATACAATGTCAATACGTATTACACGCTTGACCAGCCCTCGTTTCTGCTGTCGGAAGTGACGGTGGACGGCAAGGTGGCGCTTGCCACAGGCAAAAACCGCGACTTTGAGGTCTTTCAACTGAAAGAGCGCGTGCAGAAAGTGGAACGGTACAGTTTTCAGCGGCCGTTCACGGAGTACTACCGGATGCGGGAAGGTTACGACCGGTGGCGTACCTCGGCCAAAGAACCGGTCGAGAAACTGAAAACGGCGGTGTTCCCGCCCGTCAAACTGTTGCCCCGCGGCGTGCTGATGCCCGGATTCGGCCTGATCGACCCCGTTGCCGTCCATCTCAAGGGGACGGTGAAAAAGGTTCCGCCGGAGACCTACTACAAAGACCGTTCGCTGAGGGACATCAGCGATGTCTTCAAAGGGTATCCCGAAGCGGAACTCGAAGCCACCCCCTCGCAGGAGATACAGGAAATTGTGACCGGCAGCCGGGAAATCGTCAACAAGTCGCCCCTTGTCCTGGGAGCGCTTCCGCTGAAGGAGAACGAATTTTACCTCTTCGACTTCGGCGTGAACTATTCGGGCTTCATCGGCTCCCGGCTGACTTGTTCAACGCCGGTCAAACTCGTTCTTTACTTCGATGAAATGCTGACCGGAGGGGATGTGAAGACCAAACAGCGCCAGGCCGACATCAACAACCAGATCGTCTACGAACTGGAGCCGGGCGCCTATCGCCTCGAAACGTTCGAGACCTATACCTTCCGCTACCTGAAAGCGATTGTGCTCAAGGGCGACTGCCGGATAGAAAAACTCTACGTGCGGGAGTTTGCCTACCCGGAAAACCCGCATGCCACGTTCGTCAGCAGCAACTGCAAGCTGAATGCCATCTACGCCGCCGCCAAACAGACGGCGCGTCAAAATGCCGTCGACGTGCTGACGGACTGCCCCTCGCGCGAACGCGCCGGCTGGCTGTGCGACAGTTATTTTGCCGCCATCATGGAACAGGAGTTTACCGGCCGTTCGGACGTCACGCACAACTTTTACGAAAACTATGCCCTGCCGGACACCTTCCGGCATCTCCCTGCCGGAATGATACCGATGTGCTATCCTTCCGACCATCCGGACGGCAACTTTATCCCGCAATGGTCGATGTGGTTTATCCTGCAGGTGGAAGACTATGCCGTTCGCGGGGGCGACCCTGCCCTGATCGCCCGCCTGAAGCCCAGAATGGAAAAGCTGCTGGACTATTTCGCCGGATTTGAAAATACGGACGGGCTGCTGGAGAAACTCGACGGCTGGAAATTCGTGGAATGGTCGAAAGCCAACGACTTCGTACAGGACGTCAGCTATCCGACCAACATGCTTTATTACGCCGCCCTGTCCGCCGCCTCCCGGCTGTACGGCCGCGCAGGCTGGGCAACGAAAGCGGAACGCATCCGGCAAACCGTCCTCCGCCAGTCGTTCAACGGCGAGTTTTTCACAGACAATGCCGTCCGCGAAAACGGGAAGCTGAACGTCACCGGCCATACGACGGAGGTGTGTCAATATTACGCCTTCTTCTTCGGCGTGGCCACCCCCGATTCGCACCCCGGCCTGTGGAAGAAGCTGGTTTCGGAGTTCGGCCCCAATCGCGACGACGCCGTCGCGTACCCTGCCGTTTTCCGCGCCAATGCCTTCATGGGAAACTACCTGCGCATGGACTTGCTGTCGCGCTACGGCTTGCAGACGCAACTGCTGCCCGAAATACAGGATTATTTCTTCGCCATGGCCGACCGTACCGGCACCCTGTGGGAGCACATGCAGAACCAGGCCAGCTGCAATCACGGATTTGCCGCCTACATCGCCCATGTGCTGTACCGCGACGTGCTGGGCGTCAGTCATATCGACTACGTGGCCAAAACAGTCACCCTCCGTTTCACCGACATCGTTCTTGAGCGTTGCAGCGGAAGTATTCCGGTGGGAGAAGAAGTGATCCGCATGGAATGGGAACGCACGGGCGACCGGATTCGCTATTCCGTCGCCGTGCCGTCGGGTTTCACGGTGAAAATTGACAACCCAAGCGGGTATCGCATCGAAAAGAAAGACATTTAAATTCGTATCATCTTTAAATTGTATTTGTATGAAAAAGTATCTATTGATTATTGCAGGATGGCTGGTTTGCCTCGCTTTGTCCGCGCAGGCGCCGCAGGAAGGCAGACAGCAGCGTGGAGAAGGCCGGCGTTTCACGGCAGAGGAATTTGCGAAACGCTCGACCGAATGGATGACGGAGGAGTTGGAGCTGACAACCGGACAGGTCGCTCCGGTGGACTCGATTAATTTGCTCTTTGCGCAGGCGCAGCAGATTCTGTTCCAGTCGGCCGACGGCGACCGCGAGAAGCTCCGCGAATCCATGACCGTACTGAATCGGGAAAAGGAAAAAGCCCTGTCGGACGTACTGACGGCGGAGCAGCTGGAACGCTACCGGAAAAAGACGGCGGAGATGACAGGCCGGCGACGACAACGGTAGGATTCAAAAATTCAAGGATTGGGCAGTCCCCGGATTCGGGGGATTCGGGGACTCTGAACGTTTTGCAGCCCGGTGTCATTCCGGGTCTGCTTTCTTTCAAAAACGGAAAGCGATGACCGCTTTTCAGGAGGCAAACTCAAAATCCGTCCTTTTTTTTGCCCGCCGCCGCCGTTTAACTAACACTTTTTTGAGGCGCCATGAAAAACAGTTCGCCAATATGAAATGAGGTTTTGTGCCGGATCAAAACTGTTTTCGCCCGGCCTGCTTCGTGCCGCGCAGGGACGGCGGTGCTGTTCGCAGTGGCAGTTGTGTTTCCGGCAAAGCCGTTCATCCCCGTGGGGATGGCAGTTCGGTAGAAAACCGTTCTACCCCTCCCTCTTGCATCCCGTACGGTGGGGTGGCATAAATAGGATGGCATTCATCCCTGTTTTTTTGTATTCCAATTTACTATGATTGATCTAAGTACATGACAAAAAATCAAAGACATTAAAATCGAATTTGGCAAAAGGATTCAGCAATGCAGCGGCAATAGTTTGTAATCCATATTTAAACAGGCTTTTAGCTCTGTGTCCGT